>JANODW010000718.1:0-17070 GCA_031412875.1 Pirellula sp.
CCTCTTAATCGGCAGACATTTTTGATTTGATTCGAAAGCGACCCGTGAGCAACATGCAGTCTCCGCTGACCAGACGGCAATTTCATCAGTCCCTAGGCGCGCATGCGCTGTTCGCATCCTCGCTTGTGGGATGGTCTCCCAACATCGCAAAAGTGGGCGGTCAAGAAAAAAGAAGCGATGGGACTGGCAAAACCGTTCGACGCACCGCCCTCGGCGACAACGTCGCTGCAACGGTCCATCCGATCGCATCCCAAGCAGCGCAGAGTATGTACGAGCGAGGGGGCAACGCCATCGATGCGGCTATCGCCGCTGCGCTTTGCTTAGGCGTTGTCGACGGGCACAACTCCGGCCTCGGTGGCGGTTGCTTGATGCTTATTCGAACTCAGGGGGGAGCCATTCACGCAATCGATGGACGCGAGACTGCGCCCGGTGCCGCTTCCAAAGATATGTATGTGCGCAATGGCAAGCCGGTATCGGAGTTGAGCCAGTCCGGATCGCTCGCATGCGCCGTTCCGAGCCAAATTGCAGCGCTTAAACTGGCTCATGACAAGCTCGGGACTTTGAGGTGGGACACGTTATTCGAGCCGGCTATCGCTGCGGCAGAGAACGGTTTCGCCATCGGCGCGGCGACGCAAAACGCGATTGCTTCCGAACAAATCGAGCTGGCGAAATTCGAGGCTAGCCGTTCCGTCCTGCTCAATCCGGATGGCAGCCCGCCCAAGCTCGGAGCCGTACTCAGGCAACCCGATCTCGCTCAGACGCTCAAGCAGATCGCCAAGAATGGTACCGCGTGGTTTTATCGCGGTGACTTTGCAAAGCAGGCTGTCGAGTATTTGGAGAAGCATGCAGGCCTCTTATCTCTCGCGGACTTCGCAAACTACAAAGCGATCGAGCGATCTTGTATCCGAACCAGCTATCGCGACTATCAAGTGATCGGTTTTCCAACTCCCAGTTCAGGTGGAATCCATATCGCACAGATGCTCAATATGCTGAACAAGTACAACGTAGCCGCGATCCATTCCAAATCTCCGGGTGCGTTTTTTCATGTTCTTGCAGAATGCATGAAGCGAGCCTTTGCCGATCGCGCCCACTGGCTAGGGGACGGCGATTTTGTCGATGTGCCTAAGTTCCTGGTCGACCCCGAATACGCAGCGTCCCTCGCGTCGAGCATCCAACTCGATCGCGCATCGCCAAACATTCGACACGGAAATCCGGCAAACCCACCGGCTGCCGACGATAGCAAAAAACACACGACGCATTTGGCAACGGCAGATGCTTTTGGCAATTGGGTTGCCCTGACTTCGACGGTGAACACGACCTGGGGCTGCAAAGTAATGATCCCCGGTACGGGGGTCATGCTCAACAATCAAATGGATGATTTCAGCATTTCGCCAGGCGTACCCAATGCGTTTGGCCTGGTGGGTTCCGAAGCGAACGCGATTGCGCCCAACAAGCGGCCGCTGTCCAGCATGAGCCCCACCATTGTATTGGCCAAAGATGGCAGCCCCTTCATGACGTGTGGCGCAGCAGGGGGGCCAAAAATTATCAACGCGACCCTTCAAAACATTGTCCGTTGTATCGATCTGAACCAGACTATCGATCAAGCGATCGCCTCGGCCAGGATCCATCACCAATGGCAGCCGGACATCCTCTCCCACGAGCCGAATTTGGGCGGTCTGAGGCAACCGATCAGCAAAGACCGCGACTCCTCCAGTGAAGCATCCAAGATGCTCGAAAACCTGGGGCATACGCTCAAAGTTTCGAATTCCATTGCGATTGCACAAGGGATCCAAAGAACGAGCGAAGGATTGCTCGCAGCTTCGGATCCAAGAACCGAGGGAGAATCGATTTCGGGGAGCAAGCGAGGGTAAATGCCTGTCGTCTATTTCAAGCGTCACAAGATGCAGATTGATCTGCTCAAGTTCGATCGGCCTCATGTTCGGAGCGAGAGTGTCTTTCGATTTGTACCTTGGTCGGAAAAAGTGCTCGGTCAACATGCGTTAGCCAAGTGGGATAGTTTTCGATTGGAGATCGATGCCAATGTATTCCCGTGCTTGGGAGATCGGGACGGCTGCCGGCAATTGATGCGCGATATCTCGTTGCGATCGAACTTCGTTCCCGAAGCGACGTGGTTAGCGATCGCGGACCCTGAAGGCAAGCCAGAGGTGCCCGCCGGAACCATTCAAGGACTCCGGTTAAATGCCAAGGAAGGGGCGATTCAGAATGTGGGAGTGGTACCGCAATTTCGCGGCATGGGACTCGGTCGCGAACTGCTTCAGTTATCGCTGCAAGGTTTTCGCGAGACAGGATGCTGCAAAGTTAACCTCGAGGTAACGATCCACAACACCGGTGCGATCCGCCTCTACGAATCCATCGGTTTCCGTTATGTGGAGACGGTCTTCAAGATAGGGAACGTCCCTGTGAACGCTTAGGCAGTGGCGGACTAGATTACGGAACTAAAGATCTGCCAGGAGTGCTGCCAGTTCGGCATCCATTTCTGCGTCACTTGGATTGCTAGTGGCAGACGACGCGTCAAGCGAAGCCAGCAAAGAGTCCAGGTCATCGGATGCATCTGCGGGAGTTGTTTCCGCAATCGACGGTTCTTGGCTGGGCGCGGGCTCGGTTGGCTCTGTCGCTGGGGCGGAGAGCGTGACCGGCGATTCGATAGGCTGAAGTTCCGTGCTTGACTGGATGGAAACAGGAGCCCACGGGCCGGCGAGAGATGCTCCGTTGACAGAGTGCATGCCACCCAATCGAACTTCGGATCTTCCTTGGATCGACAAGACCGGAATCACACCGTGCGCGGTCACTTGCTGAGCCGTTCGGACATTGATTAGTCTCTCCGTGCATGGCAACGCGACTTGATCCCCATGTTCGTCGTTAAAATAGTAAAAGGGGATTTCATCGACAGACAGGATCGCTCCCAACTGCATGCCAGCAAGTCCGTTGTCGCGAAAATTTTGTCCGAGTACCATTCCAACCAAGATTGCAGAATTTCCCCACAGCATCCCTGATAGCCCGCTTTTTTTCGTAAACTCTTCGAGCTGGAACGACTCGATGGGTTCGGTTTTTTTTCCGTAGGGCCAACGGAGCATGAAGCGAGGCGTCACCAGTCCCAAGTAAACCGACTCGGGCAAATCGCGAAGGGCTTGCCAAGCGGATTTGACCAAGGGGTGGATTTCATCGGCCTTGAGGTTTTTCAGGATGGAGCAATCCAAAGACGCGATGAACGGAGCATTCGCTGAAGCAGCGATTTTGGCTGCACGCGCTAGTAGCTCTGCATGCGGTGGAATGTTTTCGAAAATGAAATTGCAAACGAACAGCGACAATGCGCCTTGAGAAGCGTCCAGCGAGGGGCCCTCCACGAGCCAGCGGTACAGTCCCGTTTCCTCCAACGAAGTCGACGATGCGATATCCGCTGCAAACTCGTCCGCACTGATATCGTAAAGTACAACCTCCAATTCATGATCGATTTCAAGACGATGGATGAGCATGTCCAGGGAACGCCAAAGCGATTCCATGGCTTGGAAGTCTGGGTGATGGAGCAGTCGCCGCATCAGGTCCGAGAGGGACTCGTCCACGGCGGCAATGAGTTCCGCTTGGCCATGCATTTCAGAGACAACATGATCCCGAACCACGTCGCGAAGAAGTGTTTTTAGCTCGGCCGTTGCGGGCGATTGGGATTCCAATTGAATCAGATCCGCAAATGTTTCTATCCTACCGCGTGGAATCGCCGTGGAAGAGGAGGATCGCGAACTGGGCGCATTCACGATCTCGACGGGCGAACCCGCAAGAGCCTGAACCGCTGCTGCCGCTTTTGGAAAGGTCGCCGGGTCTTGGAGACGTTGCCTTAGGCTGACAAGTTTTTCAAAAAGGGGAACGTTTCGATAGAGTTGGTCGGGATGGAAGTCGTCCATGCACTGGATTGGAACATCGATCATTGCCCCGCTCGCTCCTGCAGGCAATTTCAGACAGACCTGGAGGCGAGATAAAAGCGAGTCGAGGTTCTCATGGCTGACTCGAATCGGCTTGCGAGCCGCGAGGGCATCCCCTACCTCCACTTTTCCGCGGTTTCCCTTTCCGGAGAAATCACCCAAGATCGCGATTCGAAACGTTTTGCTGGGCTTAGCTTGTTGCGGCTTGGAATGAAGGGTTCCAAACTGAATCTTGTATTCCATAGAAAGATACCTTGCGAGAACGAAAGCAACCCAATCATCGAGTGATTCTACCGGTGATTCTACCGGTGATTTTACCGGTGGTTTTACCGGCTTATTCTACTGGTCCGGCTTATTCTACTGGCCCAAAGGAGTCATGGAAGGGAGCGATTCGCTTGGGGGTAATGATTTCATAAACTCTTCGCTGGACAAAGTCGGCGCGGGGGAATTCGATGGCTTTGGCCGCTCGGATCGCATAGGGAAAGAATAATCCGTGATGATGGGTTCGGAAATTTTCGACGGCATCGCAACGGGTCGCATGGGGCGAACGCGGTCAACAAACGCAATGTTGTTGTACTCGAGCAACGTTCCTTTTTCAAAATGCATGTTTTTCAATGCGATCATATAGCGAACGATGGCATCGTAGTAACCAGCGTCCGCCTGCGTCACTCTGTTTTGGGCGTCGAGCATTTCGTTTGTATTGATACGGCTCTTGTTCTCTTCGAGATTGCGAAGGATAGCTAGTTGTTCATGCGCGGCCATCCTCTGGTTCATTGCGACATTCGCAATTTCGAATGCGCGAATCACCGACGCGTAAGCATTGCTTGCGTCGTGGATCACGCGACGTTGTTTCTGGTCAAGAAGATCTTGATCGCGCGCAAGCTTGAGTTGTGCGTTGCGAACGTTGTTGTATGCACGTCGCAGTCCGACAGGCAAGTTCATTTCGAGTCCGAACTGCCATTCCTGAAAGTTTCCGGAGGTCATGCTTGCAACCGCGTTGTCGAACTGTGTCTTGTCCGACCCCCAAAGGTCGTGCCCAAAACCGCGGATCCGATACTGAGTCAGCAGATCCAATTGAGGCAAAAGCGCATTGCGACTAGCGAGTAGTTCTAAGTGTCCTCGCTTGAGTTGCAAGTCTTGCTTTCGAAGCTCAGGCCGCAAGGTGAGCGATTCGCTGACAACTTGGTTCCATTCGAAGACGATCTTTACCAGGATTGGATCATGAACGGGTCTCAGCATTCGATTGTCGTTGATCGGCAGATTCATCAGCAGACGCAGCCTTCGTTCGGCGGTATGCACACCTTCGATTCCCCGAAAGGTACCACCACTGCTGCCATTATTGGTCCGTGTTCCGTCTATTTCTCGACCGGTCAATGCCTCTAGAACTTGCGATTCGAAGCGGTAGTACTGTTCTCGTGCTCTCGCTTCCTTTTCTCCGGAGCCAGACTGCGCTTCGCGATACTCTTTCTCGATTCGCCAAGTATTGAGCGCGGCATCGCGAGCAGCGATTTTTGCTTCGAGATTGCGATATGCAAAGTAAAGATCCCAATAGGCATTTTCTACATCGCTGACCAAATCCCGCAAACCGATTTCAAAATCCAAAACACTGGAGTCCGCATTGACTCTGGCGATGAGGACGCCGTTGTAAGTTCCTGGTGTTGCACCTGGGCCAGCGATACGATTGTAATCCACTCCGCCACCGCGCCCCAAGTGATGACGGAACCCCGCTTCGATGTTGGTTTGCCAAGAACTTGCAAAAAGATTGCTCGGTGCGTTATTGGCGTCGTAGCTCGTGTTCTTCCTGGCGAAAAATTCGGTCCCACCGGCTGTTGCCTTGGTGATTTCGTTTTGAAAAGTGACGAGGTCCTGTTGGAGAAGGTTGGTTCCGCCGCCGAGAAGTCGGTTGTTGACCGGGAAGTCATTTTTGTTGACGAATGTCCTTGAATTGAATTGAGCGTCGAACGCAGCTAGCGCCGAATCGATCCCGAATCGCGGGTCGGTGGATTGGATCGAAGGATCATGAATGGTTGCGATACTGTTGACGTTTCTCAGCGCGCTTCCGCCTAGATCTTGCAATATCTTGGATCTTTCCACCGCGATCTGTACCGCCTCCGTGGGCGATATAAGCCACGCTTGCTTTTCCGGTGTCAGCAGCGACAGTGGCTCTGCGAACTGCTCGTGGGAAAGTTCAATGGACTGCTGGTCATCGGGCGACGTTTGGCTTTCGTTGAGAGGGCTGATCAGCCCGACGGTATCTCCCCAAATGATTTTTTTGGCGGTTCGAGCGGCGCAGCCGGCTGCGCAGAGACCGATCAGAAAGAACAAAAGCATCCTCTGTACCACCGGCATTTAGCGATTTCTTTCCTTTTTATGCTTCGAGTGCCTAGGCATGCGATTTTGGTTGCGCCCTTACATGGTTCGCGGTCTCCCACGTTTTTATCGGACTGGTGGTTGCAACGGATTTAACGATATAATCGTTACAAGGTGTAAAATCAGCCAATTCGCGTTTGGCTATCTTTGATTGGTTAAACTGGGAAGACTAGGTTGTTTGGATTGAGAGTTGCGAGATGACGAGCCAATTGTTCACAGGCGATAAGCTGGATGCATTGCTCGATGATCTGACAGATCTTGCACAGACCGAGCCCCATTCGGGAGCTTTTTTTCAATCGATGCTCAACGCTGCCGTTGGCGCCACCCATGCGGTCGCAGGCGCGATTTGGAGCGTGGTGGAAGTCAATTATCGGCTCGAAAAGGAGCTTGGATTGGTGCAACTCGGGATTGGAACCGATGACCAACTCCAAGCGATCCACGAAGAGGCTTTGGCATGCGCATCCCAACCACCGTCACAAGAAGGATCTTCTTCGGTTGTTAAACGAAGCTATGAAGGCAAGGCGTATCGCTTTTTTGGCTGCAAAGACCAAAACGCGGCTTATCTGGTTATTGAACTGGTTCACGACGCGAATTCGATCGCTGCCATCGACGAAAGTTCGGTGGCCCGCTTGATGGCTGCGTTGAGCGAAATTGCCAAAGATTTTCGCAATTCCCAATTGCTCGAGCGTCTTCGAAAGGAAGACAGTCTTTGGGCTGATTTCAAGGAAACACTGCCAAAATTGCATGCGAGTATTCAGTTAGAGGAAACGTCCTATCGCATCGCCAACGAGGGGCGAACTTTTCTTCATTGCGATCGATTGAGCGTTGCACGCGTAGATAGGGGTAAGATTTCTATCCTGGCGGTGAGCGGTGTTTCGTCGATCGAGAGTCGTTCAAAACAAGTGCGTGCACTGGAGTCATTCGTTGGTGTCATCTCAAGAATGGGTGAGTCTTTTCGGTATCCCTCTAATACAACGGAGGGACCGGAAGTATCGGAAGTCCTACAGGCATACTTGGACGAAGCGAGGACCGAGCAAGTCTGGATCCTGTTGATGCGAGACAGGATGCCCGCGACGGAAACACGAGGTTCCGATGTTCGCCCCATATGCGGTGCGTTGGTCATCGAAATTTTCGATTCCAAAGAAACACCTCTCTTCGTGGAACGTGGAGAGCTACTGCTGGAGCATGCATCGATCGCATTTGCAAATGCGATCGCATACAGTCAAATGCCGTTGAGACGGCTGGGTGAATCGTTGCAGGGATACGCCGCGCTCTACCGGAGAGTTTACGCCAAGCTAATCCTAGGCTTTGTTGCCACCCTCATCGCACTTGGTCTAGCGTTGACCGTTCCGTCTGAACTCAATATCGAAGCCAGAGGAACGATCCAGCCGGTCGCGTTACGGCATTTATACGCACCCGCGAGTGGCGAAGTAGTCAACATCCAGATCGCACACCAAAGCGAAGTGCAGTCAGGATCTCTATTGATGGAGATCCGCAGTCGCGAACTGGAATTGCGCAAAGAAGAGTTGTTGACGTTGCATGCCTCAGCTCAGGAAAAGTTGAGAGCGATCGAGGTGTCCAGACTGCAGAATCGCAAGATCAACCCATTGGAGTCGATCAGCATCGGGGAGCTTTCCGCCAATGAGAGTGAGTTGCGAGAGGTGGTAGCAAGTCAAAAAGAGCAGTTGTCGGTTCTCAATGCAATGCTTGCGTCACTTCAGCTCAAAAGTCCAATCGATGGCCGCGTGATCAGTTGGGATCAAACGGAAACTCTCGATCATCGTCCGGTGCAGATCGGTCAAAAGCTGATCAGTATCGCGGCATTGGAAGGGGATGGAAGACTGCAATTGCGAGTTCTGGACGAGGATATTAGGCATGTTGTCAATGCGCAGAAGAAGATCGCCGAGGATCTTTCAGTGACGTTTTCGCTTGCAAGCGATCCAGGCGTCAAGCGCACGGCCAGAGTAACGCAGATTGGGACCACGGTCGAATCGTTAACCGATCAAGGTCCAACTTTGCGACTCGATGCATTGGTCGACGCGAGAGAAATGGGCAATGTTCGCCCGGGTGCAACGGCAACCGCCAGGATCCACTGCGGAAAAACCTGTATCGGCTACGTGTGGACCCGCCGTCTGTGGGACTTTTTATACTACCGAATATTTTAAGGTCGCAAGGCGACGAAACGACGGAACGCACTATGTCCAATTTCATGAGTTTGAAGCAGCGCACCAAAGTCGGCCTCAGGCCGCATCGCATCGTTATCGGTGCGGCGGCGTTGTGGACTTGGTTGAGCGCAGGCAACGTTTTTGCAGTTGTTTTTGATGGTGCTGAGATCGTGGTCAATCCGGTCTTGATCAAGGTGATTGAGGAGGTGGCGGTGCCAGCTATCCAAGAAGGCCCGATTTTGAGCATCCAAGTGAAAGAGGGGCAAGTCGTCGAATTTGGGCAAATACTCTTGCAGCTTGACGATCAACGCGCACGGTTGAAGCAGCAACAAGCGGAAATGGAGCATAAAATCGCTTCCACGAAAGCGAAGAATCGTTCGGGCGTATTGCTTGCCGAGACAGAAACTCGCGTAACGAATTCAAGTTTGTTGCGAGCCCTCGAATCCAGAAAGCGCTTTCCCGATACACCGTCTCAAGCGGAGGTAGATGAGATTGAGTTGCGGGTAGCGCAGGCGAAACAGCATTTTGAGCAAGCAACACAGGAACTGCAGTTGGCAGAATTTGCAAAGGAGCTCGCAGCCAAGAACGTTGAGCTTGCGACCTTCGAGGTGGAACGTCATCAGATCAAATCGCCCATTCAAGGGGCCGTGACGGAAATCATTGCAAAGAAAGGAGAGTGGGTACGGCCCGGCGAGCCGCTCGCTCGCGTCATGAGAGTCGATCGTCTCAAGGTCGAAGGATTTGTGAAACGCGATGCGGTTTCGCCGTCGTTACTAAATCGCAATGTGTACATCGTGATCGAAGGGGAAGAGGCTGAAAAAGAGCGACACCCGGGGAAAATCATCTTCATCAGTCCTGTTGTAGAGCCCAATGATCGAACGCAACGGATCGTGGCCGAAGTGGACAACAGCAAAGGACTTCTCGGGCCAGGCTTGAGAGCCAAAATGGTCATACAGTCACGTTGATTTCTCCTCGGTACACTTTTGCAAACTCATGCTGGATTTAGCGACGTTACCATCTCTCGACTCTGGGCTGCGTCCCGTCGCATTGCGCATGCGGCCAGACTTGATTTTTCGAGAAAGGAGAATAGAGGCCAGAACGTATTATGTCATCAAAGATCCGATCCAGCTAACGCATCATCAGCTTTGGGAGGAGGAGTTTGCATTGCTGCAGATGCTCGATGGACGGACGAGTATTGCTGCGATGAAGAAAGCATTTGCAAAAAAGTTCCCCGGTTCGCGATTGGATTCTCGGCTGCTTCAGATTTTGCACGGGCAATTCCATCGCAACGGGTTGGTGCTATCGGAGCAACCGGGACAAGCCGAGGAGATGACACGAAGGAAGACGGACACTCGATCGAAGTTGAAATGGGGCCGGATTCGATCTTGGATGTCGATTCGATTTCGCGGGATCAATCCCGATAACGCCTTGGAGTTAATGGACCGGCAATTCGGCTGGATTTTTGACGGGCCGGTACTCCTTTTGACCTCCCTTTTTTTACTATTTACGGTGTTGTTTTTTGCTGTTCAAAGCACGAGCGTCCTAGCGAACATGCCTTCGATAGACGAAACGATGACTGCCCGAACAATGGTGCTCATCTATCTCGCCTTCGCGGGACTCAAGATCATTCACGAGATTGGGCATGGGTTAGCTTGCAAGCACTACGGTGGGGAGTGCAACGAGATGGGTTTTATGTTGCTCGTGTTTACCCCATGCCTGTACTGTGACGTGACAGATTCTTGGATGGTAGAAAGCAAATGGAAACGTGCGATGATCGGGGCCGCAGGCATTTACTTTGAGTTCATCGTAGCGTCGGTTTGCATGTGGCTTTGGTGGTTTTCCAATCCGGGGATTTTGCATAGTCTATCCTTTCAAGTCGTCCTGGTTGGAAGTATTGGGACGCTTCTGTTTAACGGGAATCCTTTGCTGAAATACGATGGCTATTTTGTACTGTCCGATTTATTGGATCGCCAGAACCTTTCTCAGCAAGCGCACCGAGTCTTGTGGAACGCAATGTCCCAAGTCTACTTGGTCCGAGCACCGCAACTGCAAGCCGATTACAGTGGTCGTGGAAATGGGGGGCTTTGGGTCTATGGTGTGCTCGCCGTCGCTTACCGAATTTGTTTGAGTGTCGTAATTCTGTTTGTTGTATTCGAATTGTTTCGGATACTGCGGCTGGAATTGGTCGGACTATTGTTGGTTGGTTCCGTACTGGTAGGGTGGCTTATTAAGATGAGCAGCCAAGTTGGAAATTGGGTGAATGCGAGGGGAGGACTGCAGCGTTTGCGCAAAGGGCGCGTTTCCTTGACTATGCTGGCTTGCATTTTGATGATTGCCGTGATTGCATGGTTGCCACTGCCCACTCGATTGGTTTCGGATGCGTTCATCGAGTTGCAAGCGGTGCAGTCGGTCGTCGTTCTAGTCGATGCGAGGCTGCAAAGTTGCGAATGGGAGGGAACCGTCGTGCGCAAGGGGGAGGTGATTGCAAAGCTTGTGTCAGAGGATTTGGAGCTCAGCCTGATTGCGCGCCGGGGGGAATTGTCCAAGCAAAAAGCGAGACTGATCGGACTTGAGTCGCGTCGTGGAGTCGATCCCAACGTTTCTGCGATGATGCCTGCAGTTCACGAAGCGATCCATGGTTTGGAGCAGGAGGTGCAGCGCTTGGAATCAGACGTTGAACAGCTAACGCTTCGATCGCCCATGGATGGGACTTTGCTCGCACCGATTTCGAACCGTTTGGAATGGAAACCCGACGAGATTCAAACCTGGAGCGGATCGCCCATGCAACCGGAGAATAGGGGTTGCTTTTTGCCGCGTGGAACGACGTTTTGCGAAGTTGGTGATGCTCGTGGATTTCAAGCCACTGTGTACTTGACGCAACCTCAAGTGGAACTGGTGCGTCCAGGGCATGTCGTTTTCGTAAAATCCGAAGCGTTGCCAAGCCGTTCGTTTCGCGGGACTATTTCCGAAATCGGTTCCGCTTCTAAAATCGATTTGCCCATCGAAATCGCTCGGTCTGGAATCGTCCCGAGCCGCTTCAATCGCAATGGACGTCCGGAGTCATTAGAACCTATCTTTGTCGCAAAGATCAGTATCGATCAGGCATCACTTCGGGGAAACTCTTTGTTTCCCATGCACCATTCCATAGCAAGGGCGATGATTCAGATCGATTCGCAATCGCTGGGCGATCGTTTTGCAAGGTTCGTTTACAGCACGTTTGCAATTGACCCTACGGTAAAACAAAAAGCAGTCCGGTAATCGCTCCTGTTTGAACCAGAGTCGGCGCGGCTTGAATGGGCTGCAGCTCTTTGACTTTCGGGGCTCCCCATCCTGCTTCATAGGGCCACTTGGTAATGTAGGTTTTGCGAGGGGGGTGGGTTGCCATCGCATAGGGAAGCGAAGGAATCGTGGCAAAGAAACGCAATCCGGAGACAGCCGGTTGCAATGGACCGCAGTTCCTGCCATAGCGTTCGAGATTGGCTTCCTCAAAATAGAGTGGATGATGGGAAAACAGCTCCGCGTGTTCCCTCGACTTGGTGAACACCAGGTCACTGTGCATCTCGTCAGAGGTGGATGCAGGAATCGGAGGGGTTTGCCCCATCGTCTCGTCTGCTAAATTTTCAGGGACGGTGCTGTTGCCATTCTTGGGTTTGGATCGCACATCGATACTAATTTGGCCAATCGGGCGCTGAGGAGGAAGAAAGTTCGTTTCCTGCTTTTTATCGTCGCGACCGCTCGCTTTGGCTTTGCGCCCCAGGTCTCCTTTTGTTGGCTGAGGCAATCTCTCGGGTTCTTTGCCACTCTGCGTTTGAAGGGGCGTTTGGAGGGGCGTTGGGAGGGGCGATTGGACAACCGTTGCACGCGGGAAAGGAGAGGAAGCAGCCAGCTTTGGTTCGATAGCAATTTCGACAGTCTGCAGTTGGGCTAGCAGTTCGGACGAAGTCGCAACGTAAACTGAAAAAACGGTCGCAAAGAACTTGGTTAGAGGCCATCGAAGGCCAGAACCGCCCCATGATTTTGGTATTTTGCCGCCCAATGATGCGTCGTTCATGGCATCCACCATCCTTGATTGGTGCTGGAAATCCTCAGATTTCAGGCAAAGTCATCCATAACTCTTGCCATCCTTCCTTTCGGAAGATGGATTCCGCGGAAGTCAGTTTTCGGGGGGGAGTATTATTGTCGGCCCATTCGGTTTTAGGCGAAAAACAGGAAAAACCCGACGCATTAGAACCGTAACAGCCGGACTTTGAGTCGATAAGACTTTACGTTTGTGTGAAAGAAAGTCGAAAATAGGGTTTATGCTATGTGATTTACGAATCTAGCCCAACGCGGTTTTTCGGCGTGTGAGGCGAGAAAATTTTTCATCTGCATTGCAAAATCGATTTATCCGTTCCCCTGTTCAAAAACCACGAACACCGTTTCTCCAATGAGCGTCAAGATGGCTAGCTTTTTTGCATGGCTCAAAAGCACCGTAGGCAAATCGCCAAAACCGCTGAGTCCTTCCGGACGAGCGGGCTCGAATGCGTTTCCCCGCGTCTACGATTCCCAGCTCGAAGATCGCCGTGTCCTCAATGCGGGTGCCGTCGTTGCAGCCGTCGATTTGGTTTCATTGCGCTTCGATGCGGGTTCCATGGCCAACGATGGCGCGAGCGATCGATTTGAGTTGGCCCGCGTTGCATCTTCACCTACGGCCAATCAAGTCGCGGTGAGCATCAACAATCAACGTGTTTGGCAAGGGGATGCTGCCCAGTTGCAGTCGTTGCGGTTCGATGGGTCCAGCGACGCAGATCATTTCTATATCGATCCTACCATTTTCGTGCGAGACGGCATTACGATCGACGGTTTTGGAGCAACAACGCATTCCCCGATGCAAGCGACAACGGACTTGATCGTTTTCGCGAATGCACCCGGGACGCGTTTCCATGAAATCACTTACCAATCGACCGACGCTCAAATCCAGATTCGATTTACTGCGGTGCAAGATGCATTGAATTCGATCGTTCGTGTTCAAAACGTGGAATCTATCGTGGATCTCAATGCGGCGGACACGCGCTCGATTTCCGTTGCACCTTCCGTTGCGCCTTCCGGTGCGCCTTCCGGTGCTGCCTATTCATTGCGGGATTCCGTCGAAGTGGACCCGTCGCGAAGTATCCGAACGGTGCAATGGGCGCATGAAACCTATCGCATCGACTTTGCTGCCGCCGCGAACAGGTTGGCCATCGATTTGCGAAATGGGACGGAGCTACAAGATTCACTTTTTATTTCTTCGGTGGATCTTGCTGTGATTCAGGAATTGGTGGTCATTGGGGACGAGACGGACATGGTCCATCTCGATGGGCAACTGTCGGGCTTGAGAGGGTTGTCGATTCAGGCAGGCGTGATCCGTTCTGATGGTACGATTTCTATGGCAACGGGGGGGGAAGTGCGACTCGACGCGGGCTCCGGAGCGTTGACCGTCAACGGTTCCGTGCTTAGCCGCGGTGATGATTCTCATGGCGGTGGAGATGTTGTGCTGGCGGGTGATAGGGTTCTGCTTCAAGGCTCGACACGCGTAGACGTCTCGGGTGGAACAGGTGGAGGGCAGATCCGGATTGGCGGTGGATACCAGGGTAGAGACGCTAGTGTGCGCAACTCTCGGTACACCTATGTATCCGGAAGCGCAAGCCTCAATGCGGATGCTCGTATCCAAGGTCATGGTGGCAAGATCTATGTCTGGTCGGACGCAACATCGATCATTGAAGGCTCAGGAAACATCTTTGCCAGAGGTGGTGTGCAATCCGGCAACGGCGGTTTTGTCGAAACCTCGGGCAAGGCATATCTCAAGATCATTGGCGCTGCAAATACATTTGCCTACAACGGTCAAGTTGGAACGTGGTTGATCGATCCCGACAATATCGAAATTGTTACGACCGCGGGAGGGGCCGCGAACACGACGTACGTATTGACCTCGACCATTGCAAGCGGACTTCTCACCGGCGATGTCACCATCGCCACCGGCTCACTTGGACCCGGAAGTGGCGATATTCGAATCGTGGATACGCTCGCGTTGCCGACCGCGACAGCGAGAACGCTAACGTTGATTGCGATGCGAGACATTGTTTTTGAAAGCAATTTGAGTGGCAATGCAAATCTCAACGTCAGTCTCTCAGCGGGCCGCGATGTCGATTCAACCGCTGTAGCGATTGGGCAAATAGGATCATTGACAATCGATGCAGGGCGCAATGTCCAAGTCGGTGCAATCGACGTCGATGGAGGTGCCCTGTCCATCACGATCGATTCTGACAATGACAACGCCAATGCGACCTTTCAATCGTTCGGCGCTTTGTCGGCTGGTTCCATTGGAATTAACGGGTCGGTAGCCAACAACGACAATGTGACGATCGGCGACACGACAACCACTACGTCCGGTGCGATTCAGTTTTCACAAACGAATGACTTGTCGCTGGAGGCGGATGTTTTTTCCGCAACGGGAATCACGTTTGCCAACGTAGCTGGTTCGTTGATTCTGAACACTGGCGTCGATATTACGGCAGACAATGGTCCAATCGACTTCACCCCTATCGCGGGTGGAATTCAGTTGGTCGGCAGCAATGGTTCCACCAATAGTATCAGGGCCAATGGTGCCGCGGGGAGCTTGGCATTGGGGAATGTGTCGGTCACAAAATCGGATATCTCGCTGAGTCTGTTTAGCGCGTTGAATACGTCGGTGGGAAGTATCGACATCGAGGATGGCGCTTTGGTGGTGGCGATCGATTACGATAAAGACAATGCTATTGCAAGCTTCCAGTCTACGGGTGCTCTTTCGGCAGGGTCCATTTCCATTAGCGGCTCGCCCAGTGCTAATGACGCTGTGACGATCGGACTAACAGCGACGACTTCTACCGGCGCCATTGAGTTCACGCAATTAGAGGATTTGACAATTCAAGGCGATCTTGTGTCCGCCACTCACGTTTCCTTTGCAAACATCGCCGGCAAACTATCGCTCGGAAGCGGTGTCGACATCACCGCTAAAAACGGACCGATCGATTTTACATCGATTGCAAATGGAATCCTGCTGGTTGGCAGCAATGGTTCCACCAATCGGATCACGGCAGAAGGAACCGGTGGGAGTTTGAGTCTTGGGAATGTGTCGGCTAGCAATTCCCTGGTTTCGTTGGACTTGTCGTCAACAGCCGGCACCATCGTGGGCAACCTCGACATCCAGAACGGTGTCCTTTCGATCGCGATCGATTCTGACAACAACAATATCAATGCGACCTTCCTTTCGACGGCCGGAATGTCCGCTGGATCCATCAGCATTGTTGGTTCGTCGTCCAACGATGACGATGTCACCCTCGGTTCAACGGCAATCACAACCACAGGCGCGATTCAGTTTTCGCAGTTAGACGACTTATGGATTCAAGACGATATCGTTTCAGCGACCCAGATCACCTTTACGAACGTATCAGGACCACTGAAGCTAGACACCAACGTCGATATGACGGCCGACAACGGTTCGATCGATTTCACTGCCATTGCGAACGGCATTCAGTTGGTTGGGAGCGATAGTTCCACCAATATCATCACAGCCAATGGAGCGTCAGCAAGCCTATCCTTGGGAAGTGTGTCTGCGACCAATCCGGCGGTTTCGCTGAGTCTTCGAAGCGCGAATAATATCTCTGCAGGGTTGATCAACATTCAAAATGGTACGCTCGATGTCCAGTTCAATACATTGAACACGCTTGGCGGTAATATCGCCAGTTTGAATTCGGTGAATGCGGGGCGACTAGCAATCTCTGGAAGCGCCCAAGTCGATGATCAAGTCACGCTCGACGGGATGGCAACCATCGGAACCGGAGGGGTATTGATCGACCAGTATTACGACTTGGAAATCAATGCTGCTCTGACATCCTCGGGATCGATAACCGCAATAGGAATGAGCGGTTCTAATACGCATCTGGCATCCGACATAACATCCAATGGAGGAGATATCGTTATTACGGGAGGCACATTGCTCGTCGACGGAAATGCCACTCGGACGATTTCCTCCGGGGGTGGGGCTGTCGCTACCGGCGGAAACATTACGTTGGGTAGTATTGACGGCGAGAACGGGGCGGCGAGTTTAACCCTTGATTCCAGAGGCTCGTCGACGGGTGGAGCCATCGCAATAGGGACGGTGAACGCAGCCACCTCCGGGCTCAATCGGCTTTCGATTCGCACAGACGCTCCAACAGCAGCCGGCCAGGTCACTGTGAGTAGCACAAGGCTAGTTTCGAAGGGAACGACTGCGGCAACATTCCATATCGACTCGGATGGTGCGACCATTCTGGCAGACGGGCTCATCGACTTGAGCAGCAATAACCTCGTCGATGGCGGCTCGATTGATTT
This sequence comes from Pirellula sp., assembly GCA_031412875.1. GTDB lineage: Bacteria > Planctomycetota > Planctomycetia > Pirellulales > Pirellulaceae > JBKCUI01. The sequence continues at coordinate 16,838 of JANODW010000718.1, forward strand.
TGGGTCTTCCAAGGTGGCGCCGACCACGGCCTCGAGCGTTTTGTCTTTCAATACAAGTAATACCATCGCGTTGGGTGGCGACGGGGGTGCTATCAAAATGGGAGGTGTATCGCAAAGCGGTATAAACTATTTCGATTCGCTCCGGGTCAACACCAGCGCGCTGAACCCCATCCAGACGAGCGGCGATTTGGATTTTAATGGTTCTGTAGATCCCACGTTGGCGGTCGACGGCA
>JANODW010000719.1:0-7206 GCA_031412875.1 Pirellula sp.
GTGCCGCGTGCGCCCACGCCGACAGCAGCAAACGATGCAACAAGCGATGCAGCAAGCGATACAGCGAGCAATGCAGTCAATGATGTTACAAACCATGCTATGGCGGACGAGCCCGCGGAGCAGAGTTCGCATCGATCGAGGGTGGCGCTCAAGACGATTGATATTTCGATGGCCAGACGAGGCGAGTCATCACGCTCGTGGATGCGATCCTCGACGATTGCTAATCCAGCCGAAACACGCGCATCGGAATCCAAAGAATTGGAAAGCGATGGAACTCGCGTTGCCACCACGCTCTCGTTAAGCGGCGATGCCGAGGCGATCAAAGCGACGGGGAGAGAACGTCGTGTACCTGGAACTCAGTTGCAACCTGTCGAGTTTCTATTGGCGGCGAGCGCCCTTCGCGACGGCCGAACCAACGATGGCCAAGCATACGATGGCCAAACAAACGAACGGGAGCGCGCGAGAATTCTGGCCATCGACCGAGCCTTCATCGATATCTCGGATGAGGAATGGAAAGAAAGCGAGCAAAATTGGGATTCGGCAGGACTTTTCGAGGGTGGACTGTTGCAAACAGTCCCTTCGGCGTCAAAATGGCGACTGGCAGAGGGGGGCAGCCCATTGGACCAGAACTTGACCCAACCACTGGGACGGGAGCCGGTAAGCATTCCTACTCTGGGTTCGATTCAGGACGGTGTAGCTACCAACAAAGATTCCTGGAAGAATGTTTTGCGGACAGCTTCGGAATCGACGGCTGGGCAAGTGATGCTTGCTAGTTTGACGACGCTGGCGGTTCAAAATCGTGACCTGAATGCATTCGGCACCAAAACAGCGTGGGAGTTCGTAACAAAACGAAGCTCCAACGGCCCTGCATAGAAAGCCTGTTGCTTGAGACGAGTATCTTGAGCGAACCCTAGTTGCATAGAAAACCAATCGCTCTGGATTCAATGATGAAAAGTTCCCGTCTCAATCTCCGGACAACCTTTCGAAAACTTTTCGTCGAATCGCTTCAGGACCGGCGATTGATGGCCGCTGATGTGGTTGCCCCGGTCGCGGATGCTCTTTTTTCTTTCCACGTGACTTCAAACATGGAGACCGGCACCCCCACCCGATTGCAAACGGAAGCGGAGTCGAGAATCCAACGCTTTCAATCGCAAGCAGAGGCTTTGGATGCGTTGAAACAAATGGCCATCACCCAGTGGTCGGATTCGTTTGGTATGCAATGGGGTGCATCGAGTTTCCACCTGGATCGGGAATCGTTGCTCGGGATTGCAGACATTAGCCTGCCTGTCGTTGGCTTGGTATCCGCCACCGATATCGTTAGCAACGTACAGACCACCGGGGTCGATGAAGCGGACGATGCCTTGTTTTCAAACGATGGTTATGTCTATGTCATTCGAGATCAATCCATCCGCGTCATCGATATTCGCGATCCAAAGGACTTAAAGGAGGTCTCGCGCATCCCGTTGCAGGGTACGACGGCCGTGATGCATTTGGTCGGCCAGAAGCTGATCGTGGCATCGCACGGGTATCAAACCCAGGCCGCGACGACTTTCCCTGAGCCGAATTTTTATACCCAGATAAAGGTTTATGATGTGTCCGCCAAAGATGCCCCCGTGTTTAGTGGCGGTTTTAACGTGGATGGATCGACCTTTGTTTCTCGAGTGGTGGACGGCAAACTCATCCTCGTTCAGAACACGCGGGATGCAGTCCCCCTGCTTCAGATGATCCAAACCGATGGCGATTTGGGAGTTTGGTCGAGCCGCTACGAGACCCAGGATGAATACCTAGATCGCATCTTGCCCACGCTCATCCAATCGGCGCTCGTCAACTATCAACAGATAGGCAGCAACGGCGAGGTGCTGAGCGAGGGGGTTCTTGGAGATTGGCGCGATCTCGCGAATGCGGGCGGCAAGCAACTGACGAAAGTCGTTTCTCTGGATCTGAATGCCAAACCAAAATTGGACTCGATGGAGTCATTGTTGGGCGGTTGGATAACCAACGCCTACGTCACCGCGAACAGTATCTATTTGACACAGCTTCAAGACGACGGCCATTCGCGGATCACTCAATTCGATCTAGGCAACGGTCCTGCCAAGTCGGACACAATCAGCAAGCGAGGAATCAGCGCCCTTGCCTTTGGCGATGTACTAGGCACCATTCGAGATTCTCGTTTCATGGATGAATACGACGGGCATCTCAGGGTCGTGACCAGCCAAGACGGGTCCAACAGCGGCGGTAGGATCAGGAATTCGGCAAATATCTTTGTCCTCAAGTCGGTCGAGGGTCAACTGCAGAAGGTAGGTTCCCTTTTGGATATCTCGCCAGGGGACCAAGCGTATGGGGTCGAGTTTGACGGACCGCGTGCGTTTGTCACCACCGGCTTTATCGATCCCTCGACCCTTCGGCCCGTTGATCCGCTCCATGGAATGGATTTATCGGATCCCACTCAACCCAGGGAACTCAGCGACGTCATAATCCCCGGGATTACCAACTACGTTCAGTGGGTAGATTCGAAGCACCTGTTGGGTATCGGAATGGTTGAGGACCAATCGCAGTGGTTCACGCAGGTTTCGCTGTACGATGTTACCGATCTATCGAGCCCTAGGACGATCGATGTTTGGCGCGGAACCCAACCCATACGCCCGAATTTCTTTGGCTCGATCAACCCGTTGGATATTCATTTCGATTCGCAGTCCAAAACATTGACGGTCCCACAAACGGGGTTCACTCCCGGGTTCGAAAACTTCGTTTGGATCGATGACATCATGGGTCGCGGAATTCCATCGTTGGGAAATTTTGGCTCGGCACTGATTTCGCCCGATCGTCCGACCGAGGATGTTATTGTTTTGGCTGTCGATCTCGAGGCGGAGGATCCCCTTTCGTTCCGTGCTCTGGTTGGCGATGGTTCTGGGGTGGGGCGAGCTGCCGTGAGCAACCAGTCGCTCGTTGTGTTGACCCGCTTGTACTTGTCGACCTATGCGATCAACGCACCGACGCAAGTCATCGATCGGGTCCTACTATCCAATCCGCTGCGGCCTGACAGTGTTTACATTACCGATGGAGCGCCCACGACAATTATCCCTGTCTTGGAGAATGATTCCCGATTGGTCGACTACAGGATTACAGCGATCAAGCGATCTGGATTCCAAGGAACCTACCAAGGGACAGTGAGGATTTTAGAGGACCAAACTCTGGAATATACCAGGCCGACTTTGCGAGACAGCGATCATTCCTGGTGGGAGAATTTCATTTATGAAGTCACCACGGCGGAGGGATCAAAATTCGAGACGCAGGTTTCGCTGTGGGGAAACAATCCCAATGCGAATCCTCCTGTGAATCCTCCTGTGGAACAGACGGCGACGGCCACGATTTCGGCCAAGGCCTATGGGACAGACAACCAGCCGATCGCATCGATCCGCAAAGGGGACACGTTTTGGATTGAAGTCGTCGTGCAAGACGGACGGGCGGATAGCCAAGGGGTTTACTCCGCGTATGTGGATCTCACCTTCGACACCCAATCGTTTGAAGTCGTTGGCCAATCGCAGGTTCTCGGAGGCTTTAGCAATGGAATATCCGGCGAGATAACCAACGAGGGCTGGAAGAAGCTCGGCGGTTTTAGAGACTCCTCGATGCCCCCTGGATCCAATGCACAATCCTTGGTCCGGTTTCAATTGCGCGCTATCGAAGATGCGGATCTCAACTTGGTTATCTCCCCCAGTCGCATGCCGGAGAAGGGATTCACTTTGTATGGCATCGATACTGTAATTCCGATGGAGAACATTGTTGTCGGATCTCTTTCATTGCCCACTGCGGTGGTCGATTATGACGTGAACGCAGATGGGATCCTTTCGCCAATCGATTCCCTCATTGTGATCAACCGTATCAATCGAGAAGGAGTGGAGAACGCGTCGATCGCGTCGATATCGGTGAACGCCAGCAACGGGAATCTGGATGTCAACAAGGATGGAATCATTTCCCTATTGGATGCATTGACACTCATCAACCGCATCAATCGAGACAATATTCCCCCCGAAAGCATCCTCCACGAGAATGCTGCGGTACCCATGATGAACACCGTGGAGTCGAATGACATCACGAAGAGAAAAGGATAGAACCGTTGACACGACCGTTCACCCCGGGGCTGCGCCGTATGATTCTGGTATGGATCGTTGCGTTGGAGTGTTCTCTTGTCGCTCAAGAGCCAACTAGGGCTTTGGATGTCGATGGATGCATCCAGCGCGCCACGGCGTTTTTGCTGACCCAACAGCAGAAAAATGGTGCAATCGCAGATCGCGGCAATGAAAATGCGATGACGTCCCTGGCGATCATGGCCCTTGCGTCGGTCGGACACCAACCCAGCGATCCTACGCCCGAAGGAGCTGTGATGAAGAAAGGGCTGCAATTCGTCCTCGGAAGCAACCGGCAAGACAGCGCAGGCTACTTCGGTGCAAGCGATGGTTCGCGAATGTATGGACACGGAATTGTTACGTTGATGCTGACCGAAATGATCGGGATGGGTGGAGACGAACAAACGGATGAAGCGATCCATGAAGCTTGCAGGAAGGCAATCCAACTGATCATTCGTAGCCAACGCGTCAAGAAGCCCGCTTTTGCCAAGGGCGGATGGCGATACACACCGGATGCCGCGGATAGTGATTTGTCCGTCTCAGTCTGGCAGTTGATGGCCCTTCGCAGCGCTAAAAATGATGGACTCGACGTGCCCGTGACCACCATCGACGAGGCCATCGGATACCTTGTCCGTTCATTCACCTCACCCGTCGATGCGAACGGTCAGCCTCGGAATGCAAAGAACGGGTTCTCCTATGAAGCCAACAACGATAGCCCCACCTTTACTATGTCTGCTGCCGGCCTATTGGCAATGCAAGTATGCGGCCAATATGATTCTCCTTTGGTCAGCGGAGCAACCGAATGGCTGATAGCCCATCCGCCTAAATGGGGCGAGCGGTTTGTGCTCTACGGCCTCTACTATTACGCACAAGGCATGCATCAACGCGGAGGAGAAGTCGCCGACAGCGCTAGGAAGTTGGTGGCTGCGGAACTCCTTTCGCATCAGCTCGAGAACGGCTCCTGGCAGTCGTCCAGCGGTGAAGAGGCAAACGCGGGTAAAGTCTATTGCACTTCGCTTGCCATCCTCAGCTTGTCTGTCAAATTCCATTACTTGCCGATTTACCAACGGTAGTAGGCGATGCTGGTCACTGGACTTCGAAAGGCTGCGCCGCGGTGTTCAGTCATCGGCAAGCCAGAGGGGCGCGGTGGACTACGGATCGAGCCAAAGGGTCCAGGGCTCGCTCGCAGCCGCTCGTTTGTCCAAGGATGGCATCAACCGAAGAGGACCCGCATTGGACTTCTGCAAAGCCAATGCATTGATTTCTTGGACGATCTCTGGATGGTCGCGAAGATGGTTTTCCAGTTCCGTTCGCAACGGTTCCGGCCCCTTCAAACGCAACGGCTCCCGTCCGTTTGCGGTAATCGACAAACTCACTCCATCGCCCGCAACGCCATCGCGTGCAACGCCATCGCCCGAACCCGCCTTCAAACCGAACCGCGATCGCGATTCGTCTAGGAACTTTGCCAGGGACCGCCGCAGGGTTTCGATTCGTCCATCCAATCCTTTGCCTGAGACTCCTTTGCCATCGTCTTTGCCATCGCCGCTATTTAATCTTGGAGTCAGGTTCGGAGCGTTCTCCTCCGAGCGGCCATTGCCCGCTGCTGACTGCCTTGCTGGTTGGAGACTTGTTGGTGGTGGGTTTGTCTGAAGCAGCTCGCCAAAGAAATGGCTGGCCGAGGTCCCCGCTAGTTGGACCGTTTGTTTTAACGCTTGAGTGGCTGGGATCGCCCCGGCGACCACCCACGATATAGGTAGACTCATCCATTACCTCAATCGATTTTTTAAATTCCATCACACATGAACCATGGGATACGAATTGGAAATGCAGCAAACTGCTCATTGACTCGGCAGCTTAAGCTTTGTGCGATGAGTTTTTCTTTTAGGAAACCCTTGTGGTGAGGCTTAAGCTAGCAATGCACCAGCCTTTCACCTCATAAGTCAGAATATTGCTAGTTTTGACTGGATAGAGTTTGCCGATTGTTCCGATAAGTGGCTCTGTGCCTAGGGGGAAGAGGTACATGTGCGATGGAGCTACTGCGGTGCCTAGCAGTAGCTCCTTGCACATGTTTTTTAGAAATCAGTCAGGCGCTTCCCCAATCTACCAATGAGCCGAAGACCACCACCGTATTCGCTAGCTACCGGTAGCCGCAATCGTACCGGTACCATCGATAGGGTGGGTGCGTGTCTGATCCGATCGTTGCTTTCCACTTCGCTTTTACTATTAGCTGTTCTGGCCGGATGCAATCTTGTTCCGGACGTCAAGCACAAGCCGCAATATCACAATCCGTTTCCGCAGATTGGCAAAGTTGCGGTCTTGCCATTTCGCAATCAGAGCCAAGAACCCACGTTGAGTGGTGCACGTGTTTCGATGGCTTATTACAACGAATTGCAGTCGATTCGTGGCTTTGAAGTGGTTCCGTTCGGGGTCGTTGAAAATCAACTGGCCTATTTTGAAACGCAAGTTCTTCGGCATCCCATCATGTTGCCTGAGGACTTTCAGCAGTTTGCCAAACATCTCGGGGTCGACGCCGTTCTACAAGGAGCGGTCACGGACTACGACGCCTACTATCCACCCCGCATGACGATCAAGGTGAACTGGTATGCAGCCAATCCAGGGTTCCATCCGATTCCGGTTGGCTATGGTTTGCCCTGGGGAACCAAGAAAGAAAAGAAGATTCCAGAGTGGATCCGACTCGAGTCCGAACGATCGCTCGCGGCGGCTCAAATGAAAACGCAAACGCCCCAGCCGGACGATAGCAATGGAGCAGCAATGAAAGACGGGCAGGAATCGGAAGTGCAAGCCCCGCCAAGATCCGTCCCATCGGAGCCCCAATCCCTAGAACGCAGCACCAATCCAGATCAAAGAGTCGCCTCCACCAGCGCGATTCAAGAGCCAGCAAAGATGCCAGAATCGATCACAGGTTTGCCGGTGCAAGAGCAAGGTCGCGCGACCGAGGCAATGGTCGGAGTCAAAGAAACGATCGGAGAGGTGCCCCAAGAAGATCCACAAGCGATCGTTCCATCGGCAGATATGCCAGCAAACTGGCCTGACCCGCAGGGCTTCATCCCCAAGCAGC
>JANODW010000720.1:0-2410 GCA_031412875.1 Pirellula sp.
TCGAAGTGCAAAAACGGTAGGCGCATTCGAGGGAGGCGGGTACCTTGCCAAGGGGATGTATCGGACGAATATCGCGATTGAATTGGATGCTGCCCATCGCTTGCACGCGCGATCGACTCCAAGTCGATACGGATGCAAAAAACGCGAGAACGAGCAATATACGAGCAAAACCAGATTTGACGGGAAAAACCATTTCGGCTTTCATGCAAACGAGATCGCGGCAGGGAAGGGAGGGCGTTCGCATTGCGACACAATGCTTGGGAGGGAACACTCTATTTTAACGAGGAGTTCCACAAAACAAGATAGCCAACTTCCCTACATTTCCATGTTTTTGAAAGCGGGTTGGGATGCCTTAGTTTTTGGGCGGACTGTAGAAGTCGATCGTGCGCTGGATCGCATCTTCGCAAACGAGACAGAATCCCTCACGGGGATTGGCGCTCCCCATCCAACAACCCGCTTGCGGCCGATACATCCCCTTGGCAAGGTACCCGCCTCCCTCGAATGCGCCAACCGTTTTCGCACTGCGAGCCTCCGCCGTTGCTTGAGTTGGCAACGCGACATCCTTGGACAAGAAAGCCTTCCACTTGATTTGGCTGGGATCCAATTGTCGCGTGATATTCGGCTCCACCGGCTCCACTCCCTCTGGGTAGATGTCGTTGTAGGACACGTTGCCTACGTACTCGTCGGCCAAATAGGCCAAACTATGTCCCAGTTCATGCACAAAAACCATCAAGCTGGCGGATGCATCGGTGGTGCAAACGCAGTAATCCAAACAGATGGCACCTCCACCGTAAGTTGACGAATTAACCAAGACCACCGCCGTATCGTAGGGGACGCAGGCCGCCATTTGGTGCATACGATGGTTCTCATCCAACAGGAGATAACGATCGATATCCAAAGTATTGAACGAGGAGTTGAGTTCCGTATTTCTAAAAACACCTCTGCGAGGGGAATCGGTTCCGGATTCCTCGGACGCTCGAAACACACCGCGTATGCTGATCCTGTCCTTGGAACTTTTGTAAGGTGCGACCGATAGGAGATAATCCGACATTCGCTGAACGTCGTTCTTGAACTTGTCCTGTTCCATTGCCGTGTATCCCTCGGAAACAAAAACAATGTCGAGACAATCGTGAGCCAGACCAGACACTTGGACATCGAATGGTTTGCACAGTTTGGTGGTGGACTCGCGTCGAATTCGAATGTCGGCAGGATCTAGTTGCTCGGTCAAAATCGTAGACAGCGAATTGTCGCCGTTGCGACGTTCGATGTTTATTTTGACTTTGGCTTTTGGAAGAGGGATGCGAGTGGTAGTTTGAAAAACTCGTTTGCCCCCCGTCAACGCGGGTTGGGTCGTGGCATATTCAGCGAAGAGCGTGTCAAAGCCTTTGGCATAGATCAATCGGTTCGTGCTTGCATCCATGACCTTGATCATCAACTTGCCGTAGGCGAACGGGGTCACAAGGCTCTTGGGGTTCTCCGGCCAGCAAGGCTCCTCGACCAAATTCTGGAGGACCGTATCGCATTCCTTGGCGTTGCCGCATTGATACAGTTCCAGCCGCAAGGCCTTGTCGTGAAAGTAGTCTTCGAAAACGACTTTTTCGTCAGCCGAGGCAATCGATGCGGAATAGACGATGGCGAAAATAAAAACAGTTGCAAGGAGTCGGTTTCTATTCATAGCGTCTTTTCTCGCTTGAGTTCGATGATTTGCGGGCCGGTGTTTGCTCGTTGGCATCCGTTGGTGCAACCGCTGCAACTGGACTGGGGCCGCTGGTTTGGATCCGGCTTCCGAAGCAATCCAATCCAAAACGTGAGCCAAGATCGCAGCACAACCAAGGCGCAAAGGGCAACTAATCCGATTGCTATGACCAATTGCACGTTCATGACTTGCTAGCCCCAAAAAACGAAGCATTGATACGTCAGCCAAGCACCAATATACGCCAGCGTCGTCATGTATACGAACGAAAAAATAGGCCAACGCCACGAATTCGTTTCTCGCCGTATCGTCATAAGGGTCGCTGAGCATTGAGCGCACAACGCGAAGAAGACCATGATCGATAAAGCGGTCGCGAGGTTGAAAACAGGTGTGCCGTCGGGCCATTGCGCCAACCTCATTTGATCTTGAAGCCCTTGGCTCGCTTCGTCTTGGTCGGCGCCCAGCGAGTAGATGGTGCCGAGCGTTGCAATGATAACTTCGCGCGCGGGGAACGAAGCGATCACCGCGACTCCGATTTTCCAATCCCAACCAAGCGGCTTGACCAACGGTTCAATCCACCCCCCTGCCATCCCTAAAAAGCTAGATCGGATCAATTCGCTACGCTGCCGATTCACTTGCTCCATGGCAGCTTCAATCGCAGCATCGGTGGCTACTGGATTCTCGGCCAGCCCAGCCTCTGGCGACATGGGAACTTCG
>JANODW010000721.1:0-7312 GCA_031412875.1 Pirellula sp.
AGCACGCGTTTGCCCCGCAGCTCGGGCCACAGCGCGATCATTGCGGGTCGTTCGTAATAGGCGTTGTGCGGTTTCGTTTCCACCCCCGCCGCGTAGTTTTCTGCTAACGCTTGATAAGCGTCGTAGGCAATCGGTTTTGAAAGTCGGCTCATTGTTTGGTAAACACTAGGGATGACAGCAACACGACCTTCAAGCCGTTGGGAATTCCATTCTCGCAGGTTTGCCAGATGAGAATTCTATTCTTTTGAGTCAGGAAAGCGAGCACGGGCAAAAATGTATCCGACGCAGGTATCGAAGGGAGGGGTGATTGCGGTGGTTTTCGTCGCAAACCGACACGCAGTAACGATTCGACTGCCGAAGCAAGCAATTGGCCCAATGAATGCATCAGCTAGTTATCGAGTCGGCGGTGAGCGCAATTGGGGTATTATCGATCTGCCGTACCCTTGGGCTGGTCGCTCAGCCTGACTTTGGGCGATAAAGCGCTCTCGGATGGATGGCCCCCCATTGCTCCTTCGGGAGGGTTGCCCAGTCGCTTGTTTGCAAAAAGATGATTACCTCGGTGATCCACCCCATTGACTTGATTGGTCACGCGATAATCGTCCGCTTGGATGCTCGGTGATTGAAGCCGTTTGCCTGCGAAGCGTGTCCCGTTGTAAATATTCCCCTTCTGCAGTGGACCAACTCCCAAAATCCAAGTGTCGCGGGCGCTACTTCCCGCCTGTGCGATCCCGGATTGCCACAGTGGCTCGCGAGTCTCGCGATCGTAGGCGAAGACTGAAATTTTTGCCGCGGCGCTTTTCATTTCTCGCTTTGCAACGGAAATTTCTGGGATCGTGGGCAATGAGGGCGTACCCGGGAGAACCGTCGAGGCGCTGCTCAAAAAATTGTTTGCGGGAAGTCCATAAGTCATGCTGTGACCATCTGTACCCAACGCTCCACATCGCGCTTCACAAATGATGTCGGCCTGCTCGCGGGTGTCGACCAACAAACACCCTGCTGCCGTCAGTTGCTGCCTTAAGCCGCTGATCACATAGTCGGAATTCACTAAGTTGACCGGCATAGCCACTCCCGGAATCACTTTCCCGGCAGCGATCACATATTGGGAATCGAGAAAAACTTTTTGGCCTTCCAACGCGCGAAAGTCCAATTTGGAAATCGTTGAATCGACCGCGTCGGACATGAGCAACTGTTCCGTGGCGGTAAAAGACTTGGTGGTACCACAACCAGGCATCACACACATGGCAACCAGCAAAATGGGAACGGCGAATACCAAACACTGCGTTCGTGGAAGCGATGCAGCGGGTGGCCTAGAAAGTTGTGATTCGGACATAGGTGGGTCGACTAAACGCAGGCAGGCTCTCAAGAACGTCCCTCGAGAAGGCGGCTCAATAAGCGATGAATTGAACGGCTGCCAGCTTACAAACTGCGGCCGATCACATGAAGACAGTCCTGGTAATCTAGGAGGTATAGAGGGGCTTTCGGCCGTAGGATGGGACCATTGTCCCGTCCGTTTGTTCGTTCGGGACAATGGTCCCAAACTACGGCTGGTATGTTTCAGCCTGGCCCTCGCCTTAGAGCAATCCTAAGGTTGGCTCCATCCCGAACATGTGATTCATATTTTGAATCGCCGCACCGCTCGCCCCTTTCACAAGATTGTCGATGGCGGAAATAAGGATGATGCGGGGACCATTCTCTCTCACAGTGATGTCGACAAAATTGGTCCTGGCGACAAATCGAGTCGCAGGCAAATGCGAAACCACACGGACAAAGGGGCTGGAGTCATAGTAGGTGTTCAAGCATTCGCGAATCTGATTTGGCGTCGCACCTGCAGCCGGATGGACGTAAATGGTTGAGAGGATACCTCGTTCCATCGGGGTAAGATGGGGTGTGAAGACAATCTGCGGTTCTACACCGCTAAAGCGTTTTACGATGTCAACGATTTCTGGTTGATGGCGGTGATTGCCCACCGAATAAGCCGATATGCTCTCGTTTGTTTCGCAATAGAGATTTCCCAGTTTGGGAGTGCGCCCAGCGCCACTGATTCCTGATTTGCTGTCCACAATGATATCGTGGGGGGAAATGAGCCCTTCCTTTAGCAAAGGGGATAGGGGAAGGATCGCGGATGTCGGATAACATCCGGGGTTTGCGACGAGCTTGCAGTCTTTGAGTTCGCCAGAAAAAAGCTCTGGCAAGCCATAAGGGGTGATCCCCAATCGCCCGGCGTCCGGGTGCCGCTCGCCGTACCATTTTTCATACAAGGCAGGTGTGCTCAATCGGTAGTCAGCCGACAGGTCGACGACACGGCACCCTGCATCTAAAAGCTGCATCACATGGTGTGCCGAAGCGCCATGCGGCAGGCATGAAAAAGCAACATCGCATCTTTCGGCCACCTGCGTTGCCGTCAAATCCTCAACCGGCAGCTTAAGCCGACGAACGAGGCTCGGATGCATGTCCGCGATCATGCTTCCGTCTGCTTGCCGACTGGTTGCGGCAACGATCTGCACTTGAGGGTGGCCGATCAACCACTCGATCGCTTCGATGGCCGTGTAACCCGAAGCGCCAATAATGCCGACACGAATCATGGAAATGCCTTTGGACAACAGAAGAGTTCAATAAAATGCGTTTGCGAAAAGTTGATTCTACGGAAATTGTAAACAATGGCTACATGAACCATGGTTCTTCGACCTGCTCTTGCAAAATCGATCGGACCATCGCACGCAACTCACCGAGGATCATCGCAGTAGCTCCCCAAACAAAATGATCGCCGACGCGACAGCCCGGAGCATCAAACTCCACCGTTCCTCGCTTGAGCGTCCCCACTCGGAAAGCATCGTCTGCAATGAGATCTTTGAGTGGCAAGAAAATCAATTCGGCAACTTCATCTGGATTGGGTCTGAAACTCGGACGCAAGGAACTCGATGCCACTACCGGAGTAACAATGTGTCGACTCGCATAAACGTAAAGAGGCGAAAGCTCTCCGATGGGTTGGAGGTATTCGGTGGTGCAACCCAATTCTTCTCCGAATTCGCGACAGGCGGTTCGCCAAACGGTTTCGCCTGAATTGGATCTGCCGCCAGGTAGCGAAACTTGACCACCATGATCGGCCATTTGCTTGGGACGCAAAGTCAACGGGATCGTCCATTCTCTTCCTGAGATAGGAATCAAACAAATGAGGACCGCTGCGGGATGCGAGTACCGAGGTGCTGGCCCTCGATGGCGCCCATATGCGTACTCTGGAGCCAACTCCCGATGCGCTTCGCAAGGTCCTGGCACCCGGTCCGATTTGGTAACCAGACGGCGAAGCAATTCTGGAAGGTTTGAAAGATCTGGTGGTTCGTTCATGAAAAATCGCTCCTTACAGCCAAAGACTTAGTCGATCGTCCACTTTTGACGAAACCGCCAACAGATCGTACATTACGACCCGCCACGCCTATTCTAAGCCATAGCCCCCTCGTTTACGACGCGAAAATACTGATGCACCACTTGCCTTGCTTGCTGCTCATTCGACATGCCCAGTCGCAAAACAATGCCCTGCCCGATCGCTTGAGAGTGCCTGATCCGGACATCACGGAGCTTGGAGTCGCCCAATCTAAAAAACTCGCAAAATTCATTTCCAATATTGCGCCGTCCGTCATCTATTGCAGCCCGTTCCTGCGCTCCTTAGAAACCACCCGCTGGGCCCTCGAAACTTTAGGAACGGTTCCCATCGTCCGGCAAGACCTCTACGAACAAGGAGGATGCCATAGCGGTTTCGAACTTGGCAAACGGAAGGCAGAATCGGGTATGAATCGTTCGACGCTACAGTCTCGCTACGAAGGTTGGCATTTCGACGATCGAATCGACGATCGCGGATGGTACGATCTCGACCACTATGAAACCGACGACGAAGCCCGTCTACGAGCTCATCGGGTGCGGCAATGGTTCGAATCCGAAGCCCAAACGCATGACGCCAACGATCGCGTTGCAATGGTCATTCACGCCGATTTTAAATTGCGGCTGATGGAAGCATTCTTAGAAGACCAAGACCTCGAACACCAACTGGGTGAAGTCGTCAACACCTCGGTGACGCGTCTGTCTCTTGCCAAAGGAAAATGGCGCATCGATTATTGGAATGTCTTTGCGCATCTGGATCCCCACGAGATTTCCATGTGAAATGGCTATGAGCCAGCAAGCGACGCATTTACAACAAGCGCAAGCGACGCACTTACGGAGCCAAGCGACGAATCGTCCAAACCGCGTTCTCAGCCGTACTATCCGCTAAGTCGTACCGGAAGCGATCATGCAGTCTCGACGGTTTGCCTTGCCAAAACTCCATCATCCGTGGCGCTACCTGGTAACCACCCCAGTGCGCAGGGCGAGGCACCGCTTGGCCTTGGTATTTTTGGTCGAGCGATTCGATAGCGATTTCGAGTTGCAATTCATCCTCCAGCAGTTGCGATTGAGGGGAGGCCGCAGCGCCGAGTTGGCTGGAACGGGGTCGCGATGCAAAGTAACGATCGGAAACTTCCGTCGGCGTCTTCTTCGCAATCCCTTCGATGCGAACTTGCCGATCGAACATCGGCCAAAAAAAGTGAAGTGCGACGTTCGGGTCCGCAGCCATTTCTTGCCCTTTGGCGGACTGGTAGTTGGTAAAAAACAAGAACCCGGCGTCGTCTAGTCCCTTTAGCAAAACAACTCGACTGCACGCCCCCCCAGAGGGATTTGAGGTCGACAGTGTCATCGCATTGATCTCGACCCAATCGGGCAGAGTCGCCGCCTCCAGCATCGCAAACCACTGGCGGAAAAGCTGCATCGGATCCGGGGGCAACTCACTGCGAACCAAACCACCAAATGTGTAATTTCTTCTTAAATCTTCAATACCCAAAGCAAATCCCCTTGTTGGTATCGTTTCTGGCATCGTTTTTGCGTAATAAAAAAGTTTGTTGTCAATGTGGCAATCCTATCAGTTGGTAACGCAACAGGCGATAGTTCCGGGTATTTTCCATTAGCTCCGATTTGGACGACAGATGAATCGCATACCAAAGCCAGCAAACGCAAAAGACCAACCAGCTAGAATTTCATTGGCTGGCTCCCTACTGGTGGCTGCGCCAGGGGTTCAGGATCCGGTATTCGCTCGATCGGTTTGCATTGTTGTTGAGCATTCAGAAACGCAAACAATAGGCATCATGCTGAATCGGCGGCTGGCTATCGATTCCGACTCGTTGCTGGAACAGCTTTTGGAGGGGGAGGAAAAACCGGTCAACTCCGTCACGCACGTCAATTTTGGCGGGCCTCAAAACGGGCCGGTATTGGCCATCCACGACGACAAGCATCTTGCTGAAGGTGGAAACAGCAAAGGCATTTATTTGTCTGCCCAGACGGAGTTGCTAAAGAAGATTGCTTTGACGACCCCCAATCACTGTCGGCTTTTCATAGGCCATGCCGTCTGGCAAGTTTCGCAGCTCGAAACAGAAATCATCGATGGCAACTGGCATGTTTTGCCGGCCGTGCCCGAGCTGGTGTTCGCTGACGAACACAGCATGTGGTCTTTGGGGATCCAGACTGTTGGCAACAATATCATTCAAACGGTTACTGGATTGAAAGCTTGGACGAGTGACCCTTCGTTGAATTGAGCGAGTCGCGCCGGGTTTCTTGTTTTGACCGATTGTCCCGGCCTGTTTTTATTGCTTGGATTCTAGTTAGGGATTCAGAATGGCGAGCGCGACGATGACAATAATGGTTACCGAAATTGCAATCAGGTTGGCCACTGAAATAAATAGCCCCACCAACACGAGTGCTTTTTCTTTTTGAGGGCTGGTCCCTTCCCGGATCTTTTTAAGCTCGGTCATGGCGAACACGATTGCGATCAGGCTACATACAAGGGCCCCGATAAAGGTTGGGCACAGGATCCAACTGACCAGACCCAGTATCAAAATCATTAGCCCGTTGCCGCTTTTGGTATACCCAACCGACTGAACCGAGGAGACGGGGACCGAACCGAATTGGTTGCTTGACGCGTGCGACGGATTGGTAATCGGGTTGAGTTGTGTACGACACTGGAATCGCCACGCGGGAATTCCAAGCCATTGTTCGGATGCGGCTTCGCGAATGTGACAGGTGTCGTCGAGTCGTCCTTGAGCGATCCACTCGTGGACGGTTTGCGCGTTCGAAGGTCCATAAATCATCGAATTGGGGGTTCGAACAAAGTACATCGTTTGCGGCGGTGCTACGTTTGGAATCGCAGCAAATGTCGAAGGCTCTGAGGGAGAGGCGGCGGAGGGATCGAGCGATGGCAAAGTGGCCGCGGGTTCAACAGCCTGGGGTTGGGGTGTTGGGTCGGCAAGGGGCTTTGCGGTGGGCATAGAGCTCCACGAATCGCCGGACGATTTCACAGAAGCCGCCGGAACATCCTGTGGCTTTGCGTACGTCGTTTCGATATCCGCGGAGGAGGTGGATGGCTCGCCAAGAATGGTGACTGGACCGACGTCCATTGGGTTCTTGTTTTCGTCGAGGGGGCCGCCGGCAATGTAGATAGTGCCACAAACCGGGCAGCGCGCTTTGCGACCGATAAATTCATCGTTGACTCTCAGAGTCTTACCACAGCCGGAACAAAGGGAGTCGATCGGCATTCCTGCGATGCTTTCTCAAGAAACGGGGTGTTGGTCAAACAGGGTGTTTGTCGGGATGAAGATAGACGAAGGACTTGCCGAGCCGCCCTCCGTAATTGCCCGCGCGAATTTTGTGCAGCCCTTGGACGGGCAAAGCCGCATCGATAGCGGCATAGGTTGCTTGTGCGACACTTTCGAGGTCCGATCCGTTGATGATGATTTCCATGATGGACACAACCCCATCCGGCACCAGCGACTTGTCTCCCAATTTTGTTTTGAGGGTTGGGCAATATTCTGCATACGTGCTGGCAATGAGGAATTTATAGGAGCTCCCGGCCTTGCTCGCACTCGCGGCTACTCCGCCTGGGAACGTCGTGATCACTTGGGGCATTGCATCGGCAGCCTTTGCCGCACGATCGGCTGCTTCGATCGCAGCATCTTCGGAGAACCCGAGGAACCATAGATTTCCGCCCATGATGCCATCGGCGAAACCGAAACGTCGGGACAAAAAGAATTCGCCACCTAACGTTGGAATGGTCCATCCTTTATGGCCAAACATTTCCGTTCGACTCTGGTATCGGTCCCCGAAAAACGCGATCTTGCGTCCTAGTTTGAAATAGACTTCGGTGTCGAGCAGATTGAAGCATCGCGTCGTGGGGCAAGTCAAAACGTTCTGACTGAGTCTTGCCAAAAGGACTTTTTCGAGATGCTCAACGCGATCCTTT
>JANODW010000722.1:0-7855 GCA_031412875.1 Pirellula sp.
TGCCTTTCTACTTCTTGGACGATCGTTTCTTCGACTCGGTCCGACCATAGCGCAGGCAACCCATAGTAGACCATGGCGCCGCCCCCCTCGTAACCGCCTTCTTTCAACACGCGTTTGCTCGGAATATATGCCATGACGTCGTGCGAATAGGCAGCAATGAAGGACGAGCGAGGCAAAAGGCCCTTGAGTCTCAATGAGTAGTCGACGACAACTTCGCCCCCTAACGCCACCAAATTCAAATCGTCGCCAATCCGCCAAAACGAAATCGGATAAGGGTAAGCATTAGCAAGGGGCTGGCCCGCATCGATTGATTCTAGAAGTTGCTTCGCTCGCAGCGATTCATAGATGGATTTCGATTCCGTTTGCGCATGCAATTCTGCGACTGTCGGAAGTTGATCGAACGCCAACTCAACTTCGCGATACTCGCAAGCGAGTTTGGGCGATGCAGTCTTCATGTCCGTCGTCAACAGGATCTGATCTACGGCAGTAGCCAACTGGCGACCATAATGGACAGCAAGTTCTACCGTTCGGCGGGGGATGGGATTCTGATCTGCTCCGCAGCCGGCAAAGAACATGGCGATGCATCCTGGATGCCGGCCCTCCAATTCGATCTGCGCGTAACCGGGATAGTCGCCGGACCATTGATAGTCGGAAAGAACCGTGGCATGGCACGCGTACCCAAACAGGACCGTTTTGAGTTGCCCCTTTTGATTGTGTATGGCAAGCACCGGGACATCATGATCCGAGGGTCCCAACAGCAGTCCCTGCGATCGGAGTTTGCTGCCATCGGCTTCTTTGTTATTGCGACGATTCACCGCAAAATCGGTGTGACCGATGCCCCAAGACAATTGGCATGGCTCCATTTCTTGAATGGCCTTGCTAACGACGCTCAGAATCGTGTCTCTCAACGAATCCGCATACCGTTCGATCTGCAAACGCTGGGACGGGTTCAAGCGATAGTAGTGCAGCGGACCGAGATTTCGCTTTACCACCGGCCCGGAATGCGTATGCGAGCAACAGATCAAAACACGCTCGCTGTCCAGAGCGTGTTTTGCCGCAATGAGTTGCCGAACTTCTCGGGCAAGATCGCGATCGATTCCAACGAGGTCCAAGGTGACTAGGACCGCTTTGGATTGGTTGTCTGCTTCTAGCACGACCGCTTTGGCATGTAGCTCCGTTGCCTTGCCATCTGACGGACGGTCTCGGCTCGCGTAACCTGCCATCGGCATGGCTTCGTTCGGTGTAATCGTCGCCGATGCCGCGCCGGCTCGCCATCCATCCGCACTGAAAGCAGATGCAATGCCAACCATCAGGAACGAAACCAACAACGCAACCCGACCAACGAACGCTACGAACCTTACGAACCGCATAGGTCTTGCCCTCACGCCATGAACAGAAGCGAATGTCTTGTTACTTCTTTTCTGCCGGTTGCGAGATCGGAGTTTCTTTGTCTCCACTCTTTAAGAACGGTTCACGCTCTTTGACTCCTACAACAGGTTTGGTTTCTCGAATCCAAATATTGCGAAATCGGACTGGATTTCCATGGTCTTGAATCGCGATCGGCCCTTTGGGAGGGTGTGCCTTGTACTGAGGAGGTCGGTTGAAGGGAGTGTCGCCGAGCAACTGGAAATGGTTGAGGATAAGCACTCCGTTGTGAACGGCAGTAATAAACGCGGGAGATTCCAAAGCGCCGTCCGCTTTGAATCGTGGGCATGTCCAAAATATGTCGTAGGTGTTCCACTCCCCGGGGCGACGCATGGCATTGACCATCGGCGGAGTTTGTTTGTAAATCGCGCCTGCTTGTCCATCGAAATAAGTGACGTTGTCAAAGGAGTCTAACACTTGCAACTCATATCGCCCCATCAGGAAGACACCGCTGTTGCCGCGTCCTTGACCGCTTCCTTTAGCAGGTGTGGGAGCGGACCATTCGATGTGCAGTTGGCAGTCACCGAATTCCGCCTTGGTTCTTATCTCAGCTTTGCCGCAAATCAGCACGCCGTCTTTCACTTCCCAAGTATCGGCATTGTTCCATTGCGATTTGTCTTTTCCGTCAAACAACACGACCGCGTCCGACGGTGGTTCGGAATTTTGCGATCCAGGGGTGATAATAGCGGGAGCGGTCCATTTGATTCCATTGAGGTACTCTTGTCCGCTCACCGAGGGTAATGGTGCGAGCGATGAGCAAGCTGCAATCGCAGCGAAAATCCCTTGCTTGGAACCAATTAGGCAGAACCATCGAACAATCATCATAGCAGTCAACTTTCGGAGGGAGGGAAATGGACGGATGGGAACATCGATTATAACAAAGCATCCGCTCGCGTGAGGGTTGGTCGATAGATTGCTTTCCCGCTAGCCTGGGGAACCCTCCACCTGTTTTTGAGTACAATTCCTTTGGAGTACGATGGCGTTCATGGAACGCATTGACTGGGCGAATACCGGGACAGGTTGCACGATTCGCAGACGATCACCCCACTTTCGACGAACACTATGAAACTCTTTTTTATTTTCTTGACCTTCCTGGCAATCAGCTTCGGAAGATTGATCGCGTCCGAACCCAAGCCGAACGTTCTGTTCATCGCCGTAGACGATCTCCGAAACGACTTGGGCGCTTATGGTGTACCGCATGCCCAGACGCCGCATCTGGACGCGTTGGCCCAGACTTCGCGGGTATTCAATCGGCACTATGTTCAAGTCCCCACATGTGGCGCATCGCGTTGCGCTTTGTTGAGAGGGAAATATCCCAGCGTCGCCGCGCAAGTTGGCAACGAAGGCATCGCCCAAACGTATCGGGAATGGGGCCCGCAAAGCTTACCAGCCGTTTTCCGTCAAAACGGATACAAAACGTTGGCTCTCGGCAAGATAACGCATCATCCTGGCGGATTGACTGGCAAAGGTTGGGCGGAAGGCCCAGAGGAATTGCCGGGAGCTTGGGATCGCGCTTGGATTCCTAACGGTCCTTGGAAAACTCCCGAATCGATCATGCACGGCTACGCAAACGGGATAGCTCGAATACCGGGCAAATCTCCACCATGGCAATCGCACGATGGGCCCGATGAAGCGTACCCGGACGCTTGGGTCGCCGCCGAAGCGATCGCTACGTTACAACAGTTGAAACAAACGTCTACCCAGAACCAGCCTTGGTTTTTCGGTGTCGGCTTCTTTAAGCCTCATCTGCCATTCGCGGCACCAAAAAAATGGCATGACCTGCATGTACGCGATGGTCTAGAACTCAGCCCCGCTGTCGCCGCAAAGCCGAGTTGGCCATCCGGTTGGCACAACAGCAGCGAGTTCCGCTCAAACTACGGTCACCCTGACCGCCTCAATCCGGATACCGACGCCTCCTATGCACGCCAAATGCGGATCGCGTATACAGCCAGCATCAGTTACATGGACGCACAAATTGGCAGAGTGCTCGCGGCTTTGAACGAGCTCGGCATGGCTGAAAACACCGTCGTCGTATTGTGGAGCGATCACGGTTTCTTACTTGGCGAACATGGGATTTGGGGCAAACATTGCCTCTATGACAACGCGATTCGATCCCCGCTGATGATCCGGTATCCCAACATAGTAAAACCCGGGGTCGCTTGCGATGCTACTGTGGAAACAGTAGATGTTTTCCCCACCCTCTTGGATCTCTGCCACCTTCCTAGCGTCCCTGGACTCGATGGACACAGTTTGATGAATCATCTCAAAGACCCCTCTGCTGCCTCGTCGAAACCCGCGCACAGCTTTTGGACGGCAGGGCAACGCTCCATTCGCACCGAACGGTGGCGTTTGACGGTTCTGCCCGCCAAAGGGGACCTTGCAACACCGTTCGAGCTGTTCGATTACCAAACAGATCCGCAAGAGACCCAGAACCATGCAGCGTCCCAACCCGCCGTGGTTGAGCAGTTATTGTCTATGTTAGAAAATATTCCTAAACCAACCCGACCCTAATCTTTTGGCTAACCCGTTCCGAGGCTTCGTTCCACCCATGCCGGTCCCATTGAAACTATCGCCACTCGCCCCTTTGGCTTTGCTGTCAGTTTGTTTGTCATCTTGGTGCTCGCAGGCGACAAGCCTCCTCTCTGCGGAACGGCCTAATATTCTGTTTGCGATCGCGGACGATTGGGGATGTCATGCTGGAGCTTATGGAACGCCATGGGTAAAGACCCCAGCATTCGATCGCATTGCGAGAGAAGGCCTGCTGTTCAATAACGCTTACACGCCGATGGCCAAATGCGCACCGTCGCGCGCGATCGTGCTGACCGGCCGCCACTTGTGGCAGAACGAGGAAGCTGGCAACCACCTCTCGTACTTCCCTGCCAAACTCAAGTGCTGGCCGGAAGTGTTAATGGAACAGGGTTGGCACATGGGCTTCACCGGCAAAGGCTGGGGGCCTGGTTCAGCAAAAGACATCGATGGAAAACCGCGTGCCATGACCGGAAAACCCTTCAATGCTAGGAAGCAGACTCCAAATACATCGGGGATTGGAAACAACAACTACGCGGAAAACTTCAAAGACTTTCTCGATACGGCCAACTCCGGCGCACCCTGGTGTTTTTGGTATGGCAGCACCGAACCGCATCGCGATTACGAATTCCAATCAGGCGTCACCAAAGGAGGCAAGAAGCTAACGGATATCCCCGGTGTCCCCGCATTTTTGCCTGACAACGAGATCGTGCGCCATGACCTGCTGGATTATGCATACGAGGTGGAACACACGGATAGCCATCTTGGGAAGATGATTTCTGAATTGGAAAAACGAGGGCAACTGGACAATACCCTTATCATCGTCACAAGCGACCATGGGATGCCTTTCCCTCGATGCAAAGGGTACGCTTACGAATGCTCCAATCATGTGCCTCTCGCTATCCGATGGCCACGTGGCATCAAGAACCGCGAACACATCGTGGACGCCTTCGTCAGTTTCATCGACATTGCGCCTACCATCCTGGACTATGCACAGATCGCGCCAAAGGATGGCGGGATGATGCCCATCACGGGCAAGAGTTGGCGGGACATATTGGAAGGCTCAGAGACGACAAACGTAACGGCGACACGCGACCATACCTTGCTGGGGAAAGAACGCACCGATGTCGGACGTCCAAACGATTGGGGCTATCCAATGCGAGGAATGGTAACAAAGAATCACCTCTACTTGAAAAACTACGAGCCGTCGCGGTGGCCTGCAGGCAATCCTGAAACCGGATACACCGATACCGATGCCAGCCCAACCAAGACCTATATCCTAGAACTCGGTCGGCAAGATCGATCGAACAAATTCTGGAAATGGAACTTTGGCATGCGCCCCATGGAAGAGCTCTACGATTTGAAAAACGATCGCGATTGCACCAAGAACTTGGCCACGGATCCCTCCTACTCCGACCAAGTCACTCAATTGCGAGAACGGATGGAATCAGAGTTGAAAACGCAAGGTGACCCACGCATGTTCGGCCAGGGCAAAGTCTTCGATCTCTATCCCGCAACCAATGGCGCTGGATTTTACGATCGCTACTTGAAAGGCGAAAATCCAAAAGCCGGCTGGATCAACGCATCGGACATCGAAAAAGATCCGTTGGCTATTCCGAACTAGCGCGTTGTCCCAGGCTAGCGCGTTGTCCCACGCTAGCGCGTTGTCGCGACTAAGTTGCTGTGGTGGGAGGTTGCCACAGCTCTACTTTATTGCCGTCGGGATCCATTACCCATGCAAACTTTCCGAACTCGGACTCCTCGATTTTGTCGAGAACGTTGCAGCCTTCTTCCTTTAGAACCTGGACCAACCCGTGAAGATCTGGGACCCGATAATTGATCATGAACGAGGCGGTGCTCGGAGCAAAGTAAGTGCTCGTGGCGTTTGAGATGCTCCAAACCGTTGCCCCCTGGGGATCTGCCCATTTGAACTCGGCTCCCCCCCACGCTTGCACGTCCACGCCGAGATGCTTTTGGTACCAAGTTCGCAGTGCGACCGGATCGGCAGACTGAAAAAAGATGCCACCGATACCCGTTACTCGCTTCATTTCTTGCTCCCGACCTGTGAAAAAAAGACAACACCGATGGCTTGTCTCAAGTTTGGAGAGGAAAAATGACTCCTAGCCAAAGTCTTGCGTTAGCTTTTTGTGGTCCATTCGACCGGTGCCGGTTCTAGTGATTCCGCCAACGGAGATCCGCAATCTTTGCGGCCACTACCCTCTAAACGGCTGATCACTTTGACCGACATATCCGACTCGCAAAGCACTTGGCAGCTAAGCCGAACTCCTGTTGCTCCTTTGGCTGCCAATACTTGCTTTTCGGCTACGGTCATCTTATCTGGCTCACCAGCAACGAACTCGACCCTGCAAGTTGTGCATCGCGCTTTGCCACCGCACGCATGCAGTTGATCGGTACCCGCTTCTTCGCGAAGCGCCGCCGCTAACCGCTTCCCTGCAGGGACTTCAAATGTGCCGATTCCTTCAACGGTGATCTGGGGCATGGGTAAACTGATTCAAGCAGGAGGAATAAAAAGGAACGAAACCACGGAGAAGAAAGGATACCCGCGAAAACCCACGATGCACAGTCAAGCTTCCTGTTTTTTAGCAATTCAAAACGGCTTATGACCCTCATCGGTTAGCCCAATGGCACTCATTTTCGTAACGGCAGGGCGCGAGCCCTCCAGTGTCGCGGCTGAGATGGCAGAGATTCTTACCGGTCCAGACCGGACGGCTTGCGCCGTTCCGCTAATGTGAGTGCCGTCAGCCGTCACTCAACGGCTGCGAGCTGCGCAAGTAAGCAAGCAGATCCGCAATCTGTTGGTCCGTTAACCCGTTCAACATTCCTTCTGGCATGATCGAAGATGCTTGCTGAAGCACTTGTTCTATCTCCGATCTGTCCATGGCATGCGATCGACCATCAACGCCTTTGATAACGATCTGATCATCGGTCTGATTTTCCACAAATCCAGTCAACACCGTACCGTCTGACATGCGCACTCCAACGGTTTGGTACCCCTCGCGAATCTCCAAGCTGGGAGCGACGATATTGCGAAGCAGCGTCTGCAACTGATCGCGTTGATAACCGGTCAAATCAGGCCCGATCTCGCCTCCTTCTGCGTAGAGCTTATGGCACCGAGCGCAGTCCGAATTGAATTGCTTTTTGCCGCGATAGGGGTCTCCCTCCAGCGATGCAACCCGATCCAAAATTTCGTTCACCGTCCGCTGCGCTTGCACCAAGTCCGGACCTTGCAATCCGGGGTAAATCTCGATCATCACTTTTTGCAGAGCGGCGTCGTTATGCAATCGCATGCTGCGTACGCATTCCATGGGCATCGATGTCGGGTCTACCCGTTTGTTGGCACAGGCGCTCAACCAAGCGAGCGTCCATGGGGCGCGCGTGCCGATCACCGCTCCTGCCACAGCTCGCAACTTGGGCGTCAGATCCGCCCAAACTCGGATCAACGTCTCTGGTATTTCCTCGGTGTCGAAAGCGGCCAATGCAGAGAGAGCCGCTTCACGCATGGGCTCCCGTTCTTGAACGTCTGTCGCCACCCGTATTAAACTCGGCAAAGCTCTCGTGCAACGTATCTCTCCGACAATCTGCGCCGTCTGGATGCGAATCGCGAACGCTTGCTTCGGATCGGCCAACACCGCCATCGCTTCGTCAATCGCAGCACTGTCTGATTGCCTCAGACGCAACGGAAGTGAGGGTTGTCCAAGAGCAATCAATTCATCAACAACGCTTTTCGAAACACTTTGCCAAGAGCGACCTACCAACGCGCGATCCATTGCCGCCATCGCTTGCTGGGCTGCTCGGTCCCGTATCCCCTTGGGTTGCTCTTTGATCTCTTTTAGCAATTGAGAAATAGCGATCGTCGACGAAGGTGTGTTCGCCTTCGCCCATA
>JANODW010000723.1:0-7732 GCA_031412875.1 Pirellula sp.
CACCCCAAGTGGTTTGGATCGGAGCCGACTTTCTCGCGATGACAGGTAGGCGAGTCGATAGGCCGTGCCCAATCATATCGATGAGCATAGCGATACGATGGTTCTTTATGAGGTGCGACAATTCATCGTCCGATAGATGCGACGTTTTTTCCAGCCGACAACCTGCCTGAAGCAGTTTGGCAGTACGTTGGGCGGAAAGCGAGGTGTCGCAAAAAAGGGTCCACTGGAATTTTGCTTTATCGCATTTTTCCAAACAATCCGGGAGCCAATCGCCAATTCCCCTGTCTGGGAGTGCATCGCATAGTATTCCGACGGGCAGAGGTTGGTCGGCGGGACTCGCCCTTGGGTGAGCGGGCATGGGGGAAAGCTCCCGGACAGCATTCTCGCGGGGGGGAACGATGGAGTTGGCCCAATCGCTCGTTTCTGCAAGGATTCGATCAGGCGTAGCGTGCTCGAAGAAGGCCAGCATCTGCAACCTGCGGCTTTGCAGTTTTAGGGGGGGAGTCAGAATGGAGAACGCTTGGTTCATGCACAAAAGAGACTCGTAGGTTTGCCCGCGACAGAAGTTGACGTCAGCGATCTGGTAAAGGAGTTCCGGGGCGTTTGGCGAAACGGCGAGTGCGTCGACCAAGCATGCGATTGCCCGACCGAACTCAAATTTTTGGAGGTGGCAATACGCTTGACTTGCAAGGTGCTGGATCTCATTAGGGAAACAAAGGATAAGATGTCGATAGTTTTCGATAGCGCCATCCCAGTCCTTGGCCGCAAGCAGTGCTTTGCCCAAATTGGTCCGTGTAGCACGCATATGGGTTGGAGACGCGTCCGGAAAATTCAAGGCTCGTTGGAAGGCGTGGATTGCATTTGGCCAGTCCTGCATGGACGCATAAGCGTTGCCGAGGTTATTGAGCGTGCCCATTTCAGGTTGGAGATGAAAAGCGTGTTCGTACGCTCGCGTAGCGCTATCAAATTGCTTCAAATCAAAAAAAGCATTGCCAAGATTGAAAAAGCCTGCCTCTACTCGTGGCGCAAGTTTTGTGACGGTTGAAAAGCATGCGACCGACAAAGGCAACAACCCAGCTTGATATGCTGCTTCTCCAAGTTCAAAATGGAGTCGCGGGTTTTCTGGAGATTGGTCCAGTTTTTGGAAGAGAGCTTCCAGAGGCGGGACAGCATCGGACAATTTCCGATAGAATTCGTAGGGCGGATCGGTTTGATTCTGGGCCATGTCTTTTCGGAGCCATGCGTGGGAAGGTTAGATTAACCGGACCTTTTGGAATGCCGGAAAGCCGAACCGCTTACTGTGCCGATTGAACTACCGAGATTAGAACTAAATTCTCCCCTTTGTTTCAAGCTCGAACGAGACTGGTCAAACCATGTTCGATTTTTTGGAAAACATTCTTTTTGAGTTGAAAAACGTACCGGGGCTCGCTTTTTTAAAGAGGTTGCACGCAGACTTGACCCTCAAACGAACGCGGGTCCGAAGCAAAATGCAGATCCTGAAAAACAAAAAAAACGACTTCCAAAAACTTTCGCAGAGAGCCGGAAAGATGACGCAATCGGCAAAGGGATCGAAAAGCCGCAATGATTGAGGGCATTGATTCTTGGCACTTCAAAGTTTCCTGCTTCGCGGTACAGATAGGAGAATGGAATGGCTGACGAAAGTCTCCACTCGCTACACGGGCCATTAGGACCTGAAGCGATTTTTCGCCGATTGAGAGGAGAGGAAAGTCTTGGTCGCCCGTTCGCGTTCAAGGTCGAGGTGTTAAGCACCAAGATCGATCTTTCGCCCTACGACATGATCGGCAAGCCGATGTCGGTCGAGGTGAAGTCGAAAAAAGGCAAAAGTCGATTTTTCCACGGGATCATCAGCCGATTTTTGAATGTTGGGGCCGCCGGCGGTTTGCACCTTTATGAATTGGAATTGCGTCCATGGATTTGGCTGATGTCGCATTCCCTTGATTCACGCATTTTTCAAGAGCAGACCATTCCCGATATTATTGAAAAGGTCTTCAAGGACAAAAATGGCTTCTCAGACTATGTCTTGAAGCTCAACGGAACTTATTCGCAACAGACGTATTGTGTGCAGTATCGCGAATCCGATTTCAATTTTGTGACACGTTTGATGGAGCAAGAAGGAATCTACTACTATTTCGAGCATGAGCAAGGCAAGCACACATTGGTTTTGGCTGATTCCCCTTCGTCGCACAAAGACATCGAAGGGGATGGAACTCTGTTGTTCCGACCAGCAGATCTGTCGGCGGGTGAAGAGCAAGTTACTCATTGGAAACATCACGTTTCCGTCCAACCTGGCAAGTTGGTGTTGCGAGATTTTGACTACAACAAACCGAGTGCAAATCTCGAAGTGCGATTGATTTCAAGTCGCAATCACCCAAACGATTCGGTGGAACAGTACGAGTACCCCGGTTCGTACACCGAGACGGGAGATGGCAATCGGTATCTCAAAATCCGAAAGGAAGAATTTGACGCGAAATTTTCCCATATCGAAGCATCAGCCCGAAGCCACCGGCTTTTTACCGGTTCGCAATTCGCGTTGGACGAGCATCCGAGAAGCGAAGAAAATAAAGAGTATACGGTGATCTCGTCTATCATCGAAGTTGTTTCGGGGGAGATCGAGCGATTCACCTCGCAATCGGAGAACCGTTCGGAAGTTCAGTTTTTAGCGATCGAAAAAACGAAGCCGTTCCGACTTCCTAGAGAAACACCTATTCCGGTCATGGCAGGCCCGCAGACTGCCATAGTGGTTGGCAAGAGTGGAGAAGAAATATGGACCGATACATTGGGACGGATCAAGGTCCAATTTCCATGGGACCGCGAAGGGAAGAACGATGAAAGCAGTTCGTGCTGGATTCGCGTCTCCCAAAATTGGTCAGGCAAGGGCTGGGGAGCGATGCATATCCCTCGTATTGGCCAAGAAGTGATTGTTGAATTTCTGGAGGGAGACGCCAATCGACCTTTGGTGACAGGTCGCGTCTACAACACGGAACAGACGGTCCCCTACGAACTTCCTGGCTCAGCTACGCAAAGTGGAATCAAATCGAGGAGCACTCCATCGGGGGACCAAAATACGTTCAACGAACTTCGTTTCGAGGACAAGAAAGGGGAGGAAGCGATTTATTTTCACGCCGAAAAGAACTTTGATCGCGTCGTTGAGAACAATGACACTTTAAAAGTAGGATTTGAAAAGAAGGACAAAGGGGACCAAACCATCGAGGTCTATGGAAATCAAACCCTCAAGATAGGCACCAGTGAAAGCAACGGTTCGCAAACGCTCGAAGTCTGGAAGGATCAAACGGAAAAGCTCCATACGGGAGATCGAAAAACAGAAATCTTAAAGGGATCGGATACTCTCACCATTTCGGTCGGAAATCAAAAGATAGACATTCCCGCGGGCCAGTGTGAGATAACTGCGGCTAAAAAAATCGTCTTGACCGTCGGGGAGAGCAGCATCGAGATCACGCCCAGCGGAATTGTGCTCAAGTCCGTGCAGATCACAGTGGATGCCCAGATGAAAGCGGAAATCAAAGCGACCACGACCGAGGTCACCGGTACGGCAATGGTGAAGGTGGAAGGTGGGATACTCAAGCTCAACTAATCCATTACCAAAACAACATTCAAGGAAGTTCAGTCAATGCGGATCGCGATCATCGCAAAAACAGGGCCAGCAGCGGGCAGACGGATCGTTCTGCGCGGTGGGCAGGTAGCACGCGTTGGGCGAACCGACTGGGCTGATTTTGCGTTGCCCGAAGACATCGAATTGGCCGATATTCATTTTGCTGTCCATTGCACCGACCATGCTGCGGTGGTCCAGGTTTTAGCGATAGACCGGGATACTCGCATCAACGGTGGCCCGATCGAGCAGGGGGAGATTCAGCATGGTGATGTCATTGAAGCAGGAGCGACGCAGTTCCAAATTGAGATTGAGGGTGCAGCCAAGTTGGCGAGTGAGGATGCGGATTCCCAGTCGAGTAGCAATTCAGAACCCACCCGAAACGAAGTGCTTGAGATTGCTCAATACATCGGACTCTCTCAGGAATCGATGGAGCTTGCGAGGTCCTCCAATGACCCCAAGCGGTTTGGTGGAGTGCTTGTTCAAAACAGCAAGCTAAAAGACGCACTGTGTTGGTATGCACATACGATGCCAAAACCACAAGCGGTTCAATGGGCTTGTGCATGCGTAGAAGCGAACATGCATAGCGAGCGTCTTTCGGTCCAACTCGCTGCATACAGGGCGGCGGTGCGTTGGGCCAAAGAGCCAAACGATGACAACCGTGAAGACGCAAAGCAACTTGCCGAAATAGCAAAGCACGAGGGAATCGGGGGCGTGTTGGCTGCTTCGGCAGGCTGGAGTGGTGGGAGTCTCGGCCCGAGCAATGTGGCCGAAATTCCGCCCGATGATCGACTGACGGCGCGATGCGTTTGCATCGCATTGGCCATCGCCGATGGGATGGGCGATCCGGCGAGCAAAGCGGAACGTCTTTTAGGATACATTGATCGTTTGCGTTCTCCTCAAAGTCATAGAACTTTACCTTAGGCGGTTTTCTCGGTATGCCAAAACAAGCATATAAGCCTGCAGGTATTCGCGAGTCATGGCGACCAGATTCTGCCAATGCAGAACAACGAGCCAGTCGACAACGCATCGCGTGGCGTTGGGTCATCACAGCATTGTTGGCTCTCCTGTTCTCTGCGTTTGGCTATTTGTTGTTCAGCCCTTTGTTTCATCCAACCCTGCGTTTGTACTACCTAACGGCAGGGGCATATGAGCTATTGGACATCAAGCCGATTCCGTTTTTCCAAGAGGATGCGATCCGGTTTCTCTCCATCGACGGAAGTTTTCGGAAACAGGATGCAGCGAATGAATTCGCGGTGATGGACACGCCCGAAGCGGTCCGCAAATACCTTCAGCGGATCGTCAATTCGACGTCTCAAAAGTCGGATGTCGCATTATTGCACATCAGCGCACATCCGATGATCAAGGGGGAGCGGCCCTTTTTAAAATGCTCGAATTTCAAACCGGACGCATTGGACAATGGATCCGTTTCTGTGGAGGAGATATTGGATCTGTTAGATCGGATGTCGGTCGGGGTTACATTGGTTTGTCTGAACTTAGGACCCTCGGATTCGCAAAGCTTAGAAGATTCCGTTCGCGACAATTTCCTGTTCAGCCTGAGCGATCTCATGAAGTCGAGAAAGAACCCAAACCAATGGGTATTGGTTTCGAACTCGCCTCAGGAAGGCTCCTTTGCGTCGTCGCAACTTCGCTCGAGCGTGTTTTCGTACGCGGTTACCAACGCGTTGCAAGGCTATGGGGATTTCAATCGAAACGCTGTCATTGATCTAGACGAGTTTTCGCGATTTGTGGTTGGCTTTACCAAGTCGTATGTGCGGAAAGAATCGGGCGGGATCGCGCAGCAGAACCCAATTTTGATCGCGACGTCAGCCAACGCCGATCGAGCGCTCAACCTGATCGCGATCGCTAGTACACCACAAAAGCGGTCCGATACTTCGTGGTGGGAGTCACTCTCAACTTGGTGGAGCGCCGATCCCAGCAAAGAAGAAACAGACGATAAGGTGACGGACAAGCAAGCCGAGAAAGTTTCGAAAGAAAAAAGTTGGCTCACCGAATATCTCGATAAGAGCTCTGCGAGAATCCAGGAGCTGACGATGGACGAAATAGAAGACAACATCAATATCCTGCCGAGCTTCCTTGGGAAGCAGGTAAAGAAATCGATTGGGCTTGAGGAAGAATTAGCGGAGTCGACTTACTCAAAGCCTCAAGGCGAGGCAAGTCCTGAGGAGGCCAAGGGGGCTTCTGTCGACGAGAACGCCGGACCGACAAACGAAGGATCGACTGCTGCGACAAAACCATCGGAGCGCATTGGTAATTCGATTCCCGACATGTCTCGATTGGCAGACCCAAAGTCAACGAATTTGCAATTATTGCAGCTTGCTTGGCAGTACTGCGAATACTTCGAGTTGCCTCAAGAGCGCGCGATGCGGCCAATCGACGTGGCACCCCATGCCTGGAACGAATGGATCACCCACCTTCATGGCTTCGAAGAACGATTGCGAATGGACGCGGTTGCAGACGCGAAAACCATTCGATTGCAGCTTACTTCTGACATTGTTGGGGCCTATCAATTTGCGATGACCGGGGAGGCCCGCGTCGGTGCGCTTGCGAAGCGCCTTTCAGAACAAATGCCAGCCCTCTCATTGCCAAAAATGGCACTCCCAAGTATCGGACTGATGGAACAATTGGCTGAGCATGGGGGAGCGCAAGTACCAAAAGAGGTGGAGTTGCAGATAAAGCAACTCGATGTTGCGATCGGGATGGATACCTCGGAGCCCTTTGAAAAATGGATTAGCCAGTTGCCAAGAGACTTACCGACGCAGTATGTAGAGTTTTTTTGGCCTCAGCAACTCGCGTTTACCCGCCCAGCACCTTGGAGAATAACGCGGCGTGTCGTAGGTTTGTGGCGTCAATACCAACGGCTCGCATATGACCCTCTTGCTTCCAACAAGGATATTCAAAAAAGTTTGATCCTCTCGCAACGCTCGCTGTTGGAGGGGACGCGACAAGCTCTCGATCAAATCGGAGCGGATTGGATCGATCGCTGCCTCCTGTCGTTGGATAAAGCCGAGTTCCTTTTGACCTCCGCTTTGGACAAACGCAACCAAATGCAGAATGCGATGCAATTGCGCAATCGAGCTTTGGCCGAATTGCGCTATGCCCTGAGGTGGCGAAAGATCGCGTCCACGCAGCTCGGCATTCCGCAATTGGATGAAGAACTTGAGAGGGCTCTCGGCAGTCTGACCAAGCTTTGCAAACAATTGCTGGATCGAGAGTCATGCGATCTTGGCGAACTCGTCCGAAATCACGATAGTTTGAAAGCGTCCATGCTTCGTATCGAAGGAGTTTGGATCGCGGAGGCCAATGACTTGATTGGTGGCAAGTCAAAGGCTGATATCTCGACTAGCTGGGTTGCGGATGCATTGCTCGCAACTCCATTCATTCGAAGCCCGCTGCGCGCTCGGTTGTTGGCGTTGCCGTCTTTCAAAATGCCAGCAGAGGAGTCCGAGATCGATCCAGATTCCGCGATTCAAAAACTTTCTTCGAGCCGCATCCTCTCCAGAGATACACAGGTTCAAATCCGCTTGGAGTCCGTTGTGGCAAAGTTTGCAGGGATGGAATCGACAGCATCCGCGAATGAGTCTCTCCAAATTGCCGCGGACGTTGGCCGATTTTATGCCGGGTTAGCAGATCAGATTTCGAATACCTCAGGTTTGTTGGGACCATTGGCATCCGAAAAAGACTTGACGTCGCGTTTGCGTGCGCTTCGTTCGGCGGACCAAGCCCTTCGTCTGCTCCCGAGTACGGATTCCTACTCAATGGATGTTAAGCCACTGGGAAGCCGCCTATGGCAACTCGAATTCCTCCAGAGTATTCTTCGTGAACAAAATGTTACACAGGAGTGCAATGCGGACGCATTGCCGCAGGAGGTTGCTCTGCTGGCCAGCGTGCATGGGAGTTTGTCGATTCTTGCCAGCTCTTTGTCTCAAGCACAACAGGATAACACCCGTCCGCCGTCGCGACTCAAGATTCGTGGGACATCAAACCTGTCCCTACTGACTGAATCCCAGGCGACAGGCGAAGTTGTTTTGCAAAATGTAGGAAAAGCGATAAGCAATACTTGGGTTCTGGTGGACTACGATG
>JANODW010000724.1:0-6478 GCA_031412875.1 Pirellula sp.
CCCTCGTCGACTAACCGCTTGCACGCTTCCAACGTCGCTAAGGGATCGGGAAGCAAAGTTTTGGAATCGCCCAAAACCTCCAGTTTGACCCAGTCCGAACCTGGGTTCTCTAACGATCTCAAAATCTCTCGGCCCAGCCGAGCGACACGCACCGCGTCGACCGCGTTGTAACACCCTGCGGTGTTGGGGAGCAGAGTATATTTCGTCAAGTCGATGGTCTCGAGAAGGTTCTTCCCTTCGCGATCATAGAGCTTCTCGCGACGAACGGCTACGGTGATGCAATCCGAACCGCTGGCCTCCAGCGAAGCGTTCATCAACGGCATAGAATCGTACTTGCCCGTCCCTACAATCAATCGGCTCCCCAGCACGTGGCTTCCGACTTTGAACGGTTCGTCTGAGATAGATTCCGACGGGTTCGAATCAGGATCCATATCAGCCGCCACCCACGAGTGTGACGACCTCAATCCTGTCACCCTCGGCCAGCGTCAAGGTTGCGTAATGCTCTTTGGGAACAATTTCCAAATTGCGTTCCACCGCGCAAAATTTGCGATCAACCTTCACTATTCGCAATAAATCATCGATTGTCGAATCATCGTCAATTCCTTTAGACTCGCCATTGAACTCGATGGTAATCATGAGATACCTATTTGCTGACTGGAACGTCCATCGCAGCCGGCTGCGAATCATCGAGCGTGGGTTTCATGATCAGATTTTCCCGATAGCCTTGCGCGTCCATCATGGTAAAGCCCAAGAACAGAGCAACAAAGACCAGGCTGCTCAGGATGATGATTGCATTGAGGGGCTTGTCCCATAGCAAGTGCATGAAAAAAGCGATCACCAATCCCGCTTTGACGGTAGCGATGGTTAGCGACAACCAAACTTCGATGTTCCCTAAACTAAATGTTGACTGGTATACGGTCAACACGGTCAGTGCCAATAGAGCCACGAAAACAGTGAGGAGCATCCAGATCGGCATTGGGTGCGAAAACTCACCGTCGTGTCCGTGCCCATGCCCGTGTCCGAGTGCGTCGTGCGAATGTTCTTGAGTAGGTGCTGACATGTTGGTTGTGGTGATCGTGGAATGTTGGAATACGGAAGATGGTTGCTATTTCGCCGACCGCAAATTTACGTGATCAAATAGAGTAGCGGGAACAGGTAGATCCAAATGAAGTCGACCAAGTGCCAGTAAAGTCCAACATTATCGACCGGACCGTAGTACTTCGAGTGGAACTCCAAATTGGCAGCTTTAACAATCAACCAAGTGATCACCAGCATCCCGCCGAGGATGTGAATCGCGTGAACGCCTGTCATGCAGTAGTAGATACTAAAAAACAGTCCCGCCATACCTTTTTGATTGACATCGGATTCGGGTGTTGCGGATTCCGCAGGGGTGATGGCCACGTCATTGAGCGGACCCGTTGTCGTACCGAGAAAGTCGACCTTGGGCTTAACTACGGCGTGATCCTCGCTGTGATCGTGCCCTGCCGCATGCTCATCGTGACCTGCGGAAGCATGCTCAGAGGAATGCTCTTCGCCTGATTCCAGAAACACGCCTAAACCAACTCCGGCAAAGTAACAACCGGCTGCGACTACCAATGGACCCGCAATTCGCAGATGGAACTTGCTCGCCGCTACAACGCCATAAACGTAGTACAGTACAAAGCACACCAAGAGCACCAATGGTGGTATGCACAAATACCACAAATACGGAACTTCGGAGTGCGGAGCGCCCTCGATTTGCGATTTGTAAAGGTTTCCTGGCAGAAGGCCCAAACCCCATTTGTGGCTGTATTCGACCGCTTTAACGCCCAGGAAAATCGCCGCGCATCCAAGGGTCGCTGCGAGCATCCCGATCAATGTCTTTGTCTCTCTCAATTGCGATGCTCTCACCGCCCAAGCCATCGTGAGCGAGCTAAAAAGCAAAACGCCCGTGTTGATGGCCCCGAGTTTTTCGTTCAAGAACGTCGAACAAAACTCAAACACCTCGGGGTTGCGATTGCGATACAGAGCGTACGCGCAAAACATGCCGCTAAAGAACAGGACTTCAGTAACAAGAAATAGCCACATTCCCAATTTGCCGGCATCAAATTGCTGCTCTGCATCATCGAAATGGTGCGCTAGCCACGCTGGATGCTCATGGTGTTCCCCTTCGTGGGAATCGACTGGTGGATGTGCTACCGCTGTAGTCATAGTTTATTCGTGGAGTTGGTGGTTTTTATAAACAGAGATAGGCTGTTCGGTTTTTCGAACAGCCCATTCACGTTTCACAATGTTGGTTGCTACTTCTTCTTAACGTAGCCGCCGGATTTCGAATCGTACTCGATGTTACCAAATTCGTAAGGGTCGCCAACCGACGGTGCAGAACTAAAGTTGTCGTGCGGTGGTGGCGATGAGCATTCCCATTCCAAAGTTGCTCCGCCCCATGGATTTCGCGGTGCCTTTTTGCCGAACATCAAGGAGTGGATCAGGGTGACCAGGGCGACCAGCAATCCAATTCCCAACATCACTGCACCGATCGTAGACATGCGGTGCAAGTCTTGGAATTCGATCTGGTAGGACGCGTATCGGCGTGGCATACCTCGAGTCCCCAGTACAAATTGCGGTAGGAAGGTTAGGTTGAACCCGACAAACACAATGGCTGCGGAAACGATTCCAAAGAAGTCGTTAAACATCTTGCCTGTCATCTTGGGCCACCAGTGAAACAGGCCGCCTAAAAACGCTACTAGCGTTCCACCCATCATCACATAGTGGAAGTGGGCCACAACGTAATAAGTGTCATGCAAATGCATGTCCGTCGACAACGCACCCAGAGACAGACCAGTCAAACCGCCGATCGTGAACAAAAAGATGAACGCGAGTGCGTACAGCATTGGCGTGTTCAACGAGACGGTTCCTTTGTACATCGTCCCGACCCAATTAAACACTTTGATCGCCGACGGAATCGAAACCGTAAACGTCAAAGCGCTGAAAACGATCGTTGTTACGTCGGCCATCCCGCTTGTGAACATATGGTGACCCCAAACCAGAAATCCGAACAATGCAATTGCAACGGAGCTGTACGCGATCATGCGGTACCCAAAAATCCCTTTGTGGCTATGAACGCTCATCAACTCGCTGATGATTCCCATCGCGGGCAGGATCATGATGTAGACCGCGGGGTGCGAATAAAACCAAAAGAAATGCTGGAACGCAACCGGGTCGCCGTTCAACTTGGCATCGAAGATACCGATTCCAAGCACTCGTTCGGCAGCCAACAACAGCATGGTAATGCCGAGCACGGGAGTTGCCAAAACCTGGATGATCGAGGTGGAATAAACCGCCCAAAGGAACAATGGCATTCGGAACCAAGTCATCCCGGGTGGACGCATCGTGTTGATCGTTACGATAAAATTCAGTCCGGTGAAGATCGAGCTGAACCCTAAAACGAAAACTCCCATCGTGGCAGCCACGACCGGCCCTTGCGATTCAATACTGTACGGCGTGTAAAACGTCCAACCTGTGTCCAACCCTGTTGCGAAGATGGAAAACAGGAAGAAAATCGCCCCGACGATCCATAGGTAAAAGCTGCCCAAATTCAACCGGGGAAACGCAACGTCTTTGCTCCCCAACATGATCGGGAGCAGGAAATTTCCAAGTGCCGCCGGAATACTTGGGATAATGAACAAGAAAACCATCACCGCTCCGTGGAGGGTGAAGATCTGATTGTATTGCTTGTTGGAGAACAAGGCCTGGGTGGGATCCAAATTCGGATTCCAAAGGTGCAATCGAATCAATAGTGCCAATGTGCCGCCCAATGCAAAGGCAGACATGATGCAAACCAAATACATCACCCCGATCCGCTTGTGATCGAGCGTTAACGCCCAACTCAAAAAGCCAGACGAATGGGTAAGGTAGTTGTCTTCCTTGCCCGCCTCTGCGATAGGGGCGGGCATTGTCACTGGATTAGTAACAACACTCATGAATAGTTCCTGTCCGTAAGATGAATTCGAATATTTTTGTGTGGGTTATTTTTTTGCCGGAACCGCTTCTAGCGATTTGATAAAGGCCGTGAGGGCTTCGATCTGCTCTTCTTTCAGTTGTCCCTTGTACGATGGCATAGCAGACGCGCCTTCGTATCCTTTACGTTTCTTTGCGATCGGATTCAAAATCGATTCGCTCACGTAATTCTCATCGAAATTTGCCGATTCGCCAGAAGCCAATGGGACTGGTTTGCCCCAAGAACCATTATAGGATGGACCTGGGCCCTGTGCTCCCTCGGTTCCCGCATAGTGGCAACCTTTGCACGCTTTACGTTCGTAAAGCCACTTGCCCCGCTCAATGATGTCTTCAGGCTCCTTGACCGCTTCGGCTAGGAACTTGTCGTATGACTCCTGGCTCTCGACGATTACCTTGGTAATCATAGTGCTGTGATTGTCCCCACAGTACTCCGTGCAGAACAGGTCAAACGTCCCGGCTACCGTCGGTTGGAACCACAGGTAATTGTACCGGCCTGGAACCACGTCTCGTTTCACCCGAAACGACGGGATAAAGAAACTGTGCAAGACATCCTCCGAACGCATGATCATCTTGGCATCGCGGCCGAGGACCACGTGCAATTTGTCGCTTTCTGCACCGTTGGGATACTTGAAATTCCAGTTCCACTTTTTGGCGGTTACTTTGACGTCCTCGGTATCCTTGGGCAACCGCTGCATATTGAGGTAGCCCA
Organism: Pirellula sp.; assembly: GCA_031412875.1. Lineage (GTDB taxonomy): Bacteria > Planctomycetota > Planctomycetia > Pirellulales > Pirellulaceae > JBKCUI01. Next base: position 4,706 of record JANODW010000724.1, read on the forward strand.
CTGTTCCTTCCCAGAAAATCCATACAACAATAAAAGTTGGCACGACAGACCACGTGATTTCGAGCGTGGTATTGTGGAGTGCCTCGGGGGAGCCTCGATATCCCGGCCGCTCGCGGTATTTCACCATGAAGTAGATCATGGCGATCACAATCGGCACGAAGAAAATGATGCTGATCCAAAGGATAGCGTCGTATAGAAAGTCGATCTGGGGAGCAAAAGTGGAAGCGCTCTCAGGGAACCAAAAGGACTTATTTACGTCTGCAAAAAAGGCTGGCATGATTGCTTAATTGAGCTGAGAAATGGATGATTTGATTGTAGTCGGGATCGGAGCCGGGGGAGTGTGACGAATTGTCCCGCCCCTGCGTCTCCAGGAAATCCAAAACGGTAGGGATGCTGCGATTCCCACGGTTACGAACAGACCCGCAACGACCGATAGGATCGTCTGCGCGTTTGCCGAGTAGCGGTTTTCGTTTGCATCGTAGTGATAGCATCGAAGCACAAAGGCGTCCAAAACAGAACCGATCCGGCCTTCGCCCGCTTCCACCAACGCCATCTTCAATGTCTCTGGGGTGAACCCCACTTCGTATAGGTAGCGTGTGATACGACCCTTGGGCGATATCATGATCGCGGCCGCAGCATGGTTGTAACGGTTATTCTTGGCGTCGTACGTATACTGGAACCCTACCGCCTTGGCCACCTGCTGGATGTTCGATTCATTGCCCACCAGGAAACTCCAACCTTGGGCTTGATGATGGTTTGCCAAGCTGTCCACGTACTTCTTTTTTGTTGCGGCGGCTCGGTCCACACCCTCGCGCGGGTTGATGCTCAGCGATACCATTTTGAAATCTTTGCCGAGCCCGAGCGATCCCACCTCGTTGATACCCTTGGCCAAGCCATTCAACTGAGCGACGCAAAGTCCAGGACAATCGCTGTAATTCAACGTAAAAACGATTGGGATTCCATCCTTGAGCAAATCCCGAATGGTCTTTTGCTCCCCGCGGTCGTCCATAAACGGGATGTCCATGGGAATGTCCTCTCCCAATTTTTCGACGACGCCGACCCCATCTAGCCTTTCAGGCAATTTGTCGTCCGAACCGTAAACACACGCACCGATTGCGAAGCAAACGAGTGCTCCAGCAAGGCGTCGGATTTCCTGAGTGTAGTTGAGGTTCATAATGGTTCTGAATCAACCTAAAGGCTGAATCGTGTTTCGAAACTAAGCGCCCGGAGCGCCGGCCTGCGGCTTTCCAAGCTCTTTGATAATGATCTTCTGGGCCTCTTCGATCGAGATCCGGATGGCTTCTCGGGTGGCAGCTTCTTCACCCTTTTTCGGGGGGGGAGCCGATTCGTCGATGACCTTCGCTATGGATACACCGTCAAGCGAGGACAATTGTTCACGCTTTACTTCGCGTGCCTGATCCGATTGCTTCATGTCTTTTCGGGCGTCTTCGCTATTGACCATGTAATAGCATAGAGCTTGCGTGCCCTGGAGAATGACAACCAAGATGACCACGCTCAGCACGGCGGCGTAAGCGATCCCTTTGGTATTTAAGTCGTCGTAACGTGCCATAATTCTTTATTCGTCAAAAGGTAGCAGGTTGGATCAAAGGATAGGATTTGCGTAAGACATTGCCTCGGGAAGCCTTGGATCACGCATCGCGACCAACGGGACGCCGGAAGCTCGAATGATGAAGAAGGCGGCAAAAATATGTTTGAAGAAGATTTTTTTAAAGCACAGTTAAAAAGTTTGGGTAAAGGAGATCTTAAATATTC
>JANODW010000725.1:0-1935 GCA_031412875.1 Pirellula sp.
AGCCGTGGTCGTCATGATGACGCCCCAGGGAGACCGGCTCGACCAAAGGCGAGTTGAAACGCTCGCTCGCAACGAGCGGATGATCTTGCTGTGCGGACGCTATGAAGGGTTCGATCAAAGGGTGATCGATATTCTCAAGCCCATCGAACTCAGCGTCGGCGACTATGTGCTCAATGGGGGAGAAGTGGCAGCGATGGTGGTGGTGGACTCCACTGTCCGAATGGTCCCCGGCGTGCTCGGTGACGAACAAAGCAGTTGGGACGATTCGTTTTCCCGAGGAAACCGACTGTTGGAATTCCCGCAGTACACACGCCCAGCCAAATTTCGTGGTCACGCCGTTCCCGAAGTGCTGTTGAGCGGCGATCATAAACGGATCGCCGATTGGAGAGCCCAACAGGCGATGCAAAAAACCAAACTTCGGCGCAGCGATTTGTTCGATAGTTGACCGGTCATCAACGGATCTACATCTATATCCGCGTCAATACCCACAGGATTGGGCTGTTGCTGTTGTTTCCGTCTTGAAATCGTTTGACCGCCAATTGTTCGCCGCGGTTATGGACCCAATCTGCAACGCACTGGGCTTCCTCAACGCCGCCGGCATGGCCCGGATAAGCCAAGACGCTTATCAATCCGCCAGGCCGAACCAATTCCAAGGCCTGATCCAGCGCTGCCAAAGTGCTTTCCGAGCGGGTCACTATTGCCTTGTCTCCGTAAGGGAGGTACCCAAGATTAAACATCGCAACCGACACTCGCCCAGCGTGGATAGGATCGATGTGCGACTTCATTTTGGAATGGCAATCCGCAATCAACCTGCATCGATTGAACCGATCTGCATCGATCAGCTTTTGCCGGACCGCTTCGATCGCTCGCACCTGGATGTCCATTCCATAGACAACTCCGGTGCATCCGACTTGTTCGGATAAAAACAACGTATCGAAACCGTTCCCGCAGGTAGCGTCGATCGCGATCGAGCCCTCAGCGAGGCAACTGCTGGCGAACTTTTGGGCTTCCACTGTGAAATGCATAAACTAACTGCGACGCGATCTCAAGAGGGATGGTTCTATCGTAGCACCCTGCATTGCATCGAGGAGCAATTCTGCAAGTCGGGGTGCCATCAGGGTGCCTTTCGACCCCAAGCCGTTCATGCAGTATACGCTCGAGTAAACATCATGGGCACCGATCAATGGATGCCGATCATAGCTTGCTGGACGGACCCCCCAACGCTGCTCCAATACCGTGTGCGATCCCTCTGCAAAGGTCCCTTTTACGATCGATTCCCATCGGGTTTCGAGCTCGCGTCGAAACCCGATCGCCTTGCTTGCGTTTTGCGAATCCGACGACGCATAGGCGTTGTCCGGATTGCTTTTCAAAAACGGCGCGCGATCGTACGTCGCGCCGACGAGGAAGCGATGCTGGCCGATGGGGACCGCCCAAGCTTGGTGATGCACCACCTGTTGGAGATGCACCTGTCGGCTCTCTACAACCAAAATGTCCCCGCGGGCTGGATGCAACGGCAGGTCCGAGAAGAGGCGATTCTCATTGGCTGCAACCCCTTGGCAAAGCACCATCTTTTTTGCAACCAAACCCATCGACGGAATCGCTACCGGGTAGGGATCTTCAGGCGGTCCCAATTGGATCTCTCGATCGCAGTCCAAGTCCCGTACATGAAACGCACCGAGGCGTTCAAAGAATCGTTGGGATTCGGAAAGGTAGTCTTGCGTCTGAAGCCTCGCGGCGGGGGCAAAACTACAAATCCCGTATGGCATCCTCAATCCCGAGTTCTCGAATCCGGATAGCCATGTTGCATCCATCGACTGCGCACCTATCGAGTCGTTGTTTTTTTCGTTGTTTGTTTGGTTTCTTGTTTAGTTGCTTGATTAGTTGCTTGAAGGCTTATTTGAATCGAGCCATTTTCTCTGCACAAAAAAGCATTAC
>JANODW010000726.1:0-7908 GCA_031412875.1 Pirellula sp.
TGCGCCGTTCCGCTACTGTGGGGCGGCTATTTTTTAGTTAGCTTTTTCCGAAACCACGGAGCGACGACTAGGGGCAAGAACGCAGAGACAATGAGCACGGACAAAAGGAGCGGGTCCAGCACTGCGAACGTCCCTCGCTCCACAACCGTTCGCAGGTTAGGAATACGAGACCCCACCAACGTAAAGACGAGAGTGGATGGAAGTATCCCTAGCAACGTCGTCCATCCAAAAGTTGTCAGAGGAATGTTCGTCGCACCTGCTCCATAATTGACTAAGGTAAAAGGCGCATGCGCCATCCGCAACGACAAAAGATAAAACGCTCCATCCTCCGCAAATCGTTCGCGAAGCCATCGCAAATAGATCTGCCACCGCCGGTGAAGCATCCGTCCCACAAAGTACCGACTCAAAAGGAATGAAAGTACTGCTGCGGTTGTCAAACCGATCTCCACCATAAGCACCGCTGCAAAAAAACCGAATAGCCACCCGAACACAATCGACTTGCCCGCAGTACCCGGAATCAGCGATAAACCTATGTAGCAAATCATCCCTATAACAAAACTTGCAATGGGCGCCGATTCAATTCTATTGCGAAGCGATGTCTCGTGTTCTACCACCCAATTCAAGTCAGGCATCCATCGAATGGCCAAACCGATAGCTGCCAAGACTATCACAAGCGCTACTGCAATTCGAAACTGACTTGATTTTTCGAGGGGATTGCCTGCTTTCAAGTTGACTGCCAAGCCACTTTCCCAACGCTCCGGGCATAACCCATAGACTGAATCGAACCAAGTAAACTTGTGGGATCGCCGGATCTCAATACGACACAGCCGACTTCCTTGCGCTTTGAGCGCGCACGTGTAACGGTTTCAAATTTGGCTGCCACGGTCATAGCTGTTTGCTAACGTCTGGGCGCGAGCCCAACGGCACTCACTTTCGTAGCGGAGATCGCCAGAAATCCGGGATTATTGCTGAGGTGGAAATGGTTCTTTAACGGTCCTAACCGGACGGCTTGCGCCGTTCCGCTAAAGTAAGTGCGACGGGAATCCAACCAGCCCGTCTTTGCGGCAGCCTCAGGAGGCGGGCTGCCGCGAATATCTCACGCTGAGCGATCACGTTCCGTTAGGCGATCACGCTGCGCTGAGCGATCAAGCTACGCTGAGCGATTAAGCTACGTTGACTTCAATCCGACGCGATTTGGCTTCGTCCGCTTTGGGCAGATGAAGGGTCAAAACCCCGTCTTTCAAGGTAGCGTTGATGGCATCGGCGTTAATCGATTCACCCACCGTAAAGGTTCTGTGGAAATCACCAACCCCGTATTCGGAATACAAATATCCGTCCCCACCGCAGCGACGAGAAACCCTGCCGTGCACGGTCAATTGACGATTCTCGAAGTGGATGTCCAAGTGGTTGGGATCGACGCCTGGCAAGTCACCATACAGGATCAATTCGTCGTCCCCTTCCCATATGTCGAAGCGGGGCGTGAAAACCGATCCAGTCACTTCCTGTTTCGAACCATTCGAACCATTCGAATGGGCCAATTGTTGATCGCTTCCTTTTTTGTCATTCTTAGTCGTTGTCATGGTTGTATTCATGATCTATCTCCAAGCATTATTAATGGGTTTTCGTAGGAATGAATCGTTGACAGTTCCAAAGCAATGTAGGCGGACCATCGATTGCTCACTTGCTATTCACCACAATCCGACGTGGCTTGGCCGCTTCGCGCTTTGGTAGTGCGATACTGAGCACGCCGAGTTTCAGTTCAGCCGTCACTTGGCCGCCATCCACATCCGCCGGTAGCTCAATCATACGGCTAAATTTTCCAAAGCCCCGCTCCTGCCGATGCCAGCTACCATTTTGGTTGGTTGGCAATTGGCGTTCCCCCTTAATGGTCAATTGGTTGCCCGTGACGTAGATTTCAAGTTCGTCTATTGAAAAACCGGGCAACTCCGCTTCAACATGCAAGCTGTCTTGGTCTTCCCAAAGGTTTAATGAGGGAAACGATTCGACACCGAAACCGCGACCAGCACCATTTGCGCCTCGACTAAATACTCGGTCGAGTTCACGACTGAGTCGATTCATTTCGCTCCATGGCTCCCAACGCGTTGCAAACATTTTCATGCTCCTTTCACATAAGGTTAGATAGAAAAAGAATGGACAGTTCATTGCCTTTTCGCCTCTGCCACTTTTGCAGAACGACGAATTTCAAAACTGGAAAAAAGCAAAAAGCGTGCCTAGCCACCATCGCATGGAGAGAGAATTTTTTAGGAAACTTCGTTTTGGATCGGGATGCAACCTGCCCCCATGTTGATGGGGTCGGCCTGTTTGGGCGTTGGCAAACGGCGGTCGCACGGGCATCGTGCGGGGTTTACGGGCCGAATCCTTGCATTATCGTTGACTAAAACCACCTAGCCGGATATGTTGAACTTTGGTTTTTGTTCAATGGTCCGCGGCAATTATTGCAAGATATGTCGGCAACGCATGTAAAAAAACGAATGGCGATTTGGGCACTCGGGTTGTCCGCGTTCGTTGTTTTTGCATTCACCAGCGGAATTCGAAATGCAGATGCAAGCTGCGGCGACTACCTAAGCCACTCCTCAAGCAACAGGAGTGCCCTCTCTTCCGACAAAAAATTGGAGCTGCCGTCGGGGCCCGTTTGCAAGAGTGGAAACTGTCAATCCGCTCCCTCGCTGCCACCGATCGAATCGACACGCTTTGATTACAGTCGTAGGCAACATTCGGTTTTCCAACCGACGCTAACGCTCGCATGTCCGATCGGAATGCGATTTCTAGAAAGACTCCAGGACAAGCTTCCCTCGTCGGTAACGATTGAGGTTCTAACGCCGCCCCCCGTGCGTACCGTATAACGGCATTCTGTTCGCGCCGTGCGTTGCATTGTCCCTAGGGCCTATGGTCATTGGGTGCAACGCGCTTTCTTTGCTTCCAAGGGGTGGATGCTAGTTGTCCTACATTATCCCCATCATTATCCATTCAGTGCGTTCTTATCTTTTATTTTTTGACCATGACGGGATTACTACAATGACACATTTCTTATCAAAGCGTTCCAACCGGTATGGGTTTACCTTGGTGGAACTCCTAGTGGTTATCGCAATCATCGGGGTTCTTGTGGGACTACTACTGCCGGCCGTTCAGGCGGCGCGTGAGGCTGCTCGCCGAATGCAGTGCAGCAACAATTTGAAACAGATCGGACTTGCACTCTACAATTACGAAAGCGCCTACAAAGTGCTACCTTTTGGAAAAGGGGCTAGTTATGCCGGCGCACCTGTGTACGCGCGTTGGTCGCAGCACGCAATGATCTTGCCCTATTTAGAGCAAACCGCTCTCTACAATACGATCGATTTTCGGTTTCCACCCGATACTCCTGGCATGGGGGGAGTCGTTCCATTCATGCCCCCGTATACGAACTCCACTGGGGTCAATGCGGCTAGCAGTCGTACTCCAGTTCCCGGATTTTTTTGCCCGTCCGACGCGTCCCCTTCGGATCCTTGGCAGGCGCAAAACAACTACGTTGGCAATCAAGGCGGTTGGCTATGCGATCGAAGCGATCAACCCGGTTCGACTTCGGACGTTTCTCCCAGCGAAACTCAAACAGGTGTTTTCTACTACTTGAGCAAGGTCAAGTTTGCAGCCGTGACGGATGGGCTATCGAACACTCTGTTCTTCAGTGAAAAAATTCGAGGTCAGGGTACACCGAATCCACGGACAGATCTTTTTGTCATCCCGCATCAGACTTCGCTCGATGCCACCTTTGCGGCTTGCTCCAATATAAATACGCTCACCGCGACCCCGCTGACTAGCAAGTATGGTTATAGCTGGGTCATGGGTGAAAACTGCTGTACACAATACAATCACGTCGCCACGCCAAACACCAATTCCTGCGGTGGAACCGGATTCCCCGGATCGATGACCAATATGGCAATGCAAGTCTCCGCAGCGAGCCGCCATACCGGCGGAGTGCAAGGCATGCTCGGTGATGGTTCCGTACGGTTTATTACCAATGGAATCGATCTCACGGTATGGCGGGCGGTAGGAAGTCGAGCGACCGGCGAAGTTGTTACGCTCGAGAATTGATTTCCAATGAACCAATTCTTAAAGCCCCATTTCTTGAAGCTATTGTCCCATCGTGATGATGCAACGGCAAAGGCTCCAAAGCGGAATTGCCGTAACATGAAGCCTTGGGCCGTTGCGATGAGTTGTTGCATGGGCCTGCTGATCAGCGGTTGCCACGATCGCGAAGCCGATTTCAAGCCTTCTCCTGAGTTATCTAAAACGGCGTTGGTACGCGTCCTGGAGGATTGGCAACTAGGAAACCCGGCCAGGAACATCGACGGAGCCAGCCCTGCCATACACGTCACCGATAGCAGTCGTAACCCTAAACAAGCCCTTGAAAAGTTTAAAATACTCGGCGAGAAGCCCAGCCGGTCCGGGCGGACCTTTGCCGTCGAGCTTTCGCTCAAACATCCAGATCAACAACTCAAAACGGAATACATAGTCGTTGGCATCGATCCGCTGTTGGTTTTTCGCCGGGAAGACTTTGAGCTGTTGATGCATTGGGACCATCGTATGCCGGACCTACCAGCCGAAGCGGCAAAGCCATGACAACAAACGAAACAAGTCCTGCCGGATGGCGAACCGCGTATGCGGCGATCCAAGTCCGATTGCGATTCCTGTTGGCAATTGCTTTCCTTGCGCTTCTTGCCTTCATTTGGCCATGGATGAGCAATGTGTGGGAGCGAATCTCTGCCCGACTATCTCCATTGCAAATCGCCTCCGCTGTGGCTGCGGACCGCGAATTCTTCTGCCCGATGGACCCTGGTGTTGTTTCCGACTGGGAAGCGATTTGCCCTATCTGCAATATGGATCTTATTAGCCGCAAGAAAGGTGAGAGTCAAATCCTTCCCAGCGGCGTCGTAGCAAGAATGCAGCTATCCCCCTATCGTGTTTCGCTCGCAGGCGTGCGGACGGTTGCGGTCAAGGCAAAGACGGAGAGCGATGCAATGGCTACCGATTCGACTCAGGCTGAACTGCTTGTGCCAGCGACTGCCGTGGTGCATTGGGGAACAGAAGACATTGTTTACGTGGAAACGATGCCAGGGATGTTTGACGGGGTTCCGGTCAAGGTAGGCAAACGCGTGGGTGACTGCTACGTGGTCGATTCCGGCGTTCAAATCGGGCAGCGGGTTGTGGCCATGGGGACTTTGCTCATCGATGCAGAAAGCCGATTGAACCCCAATCTCTCAACACAGTATTTCGGCGCGACTACGCCGTCTCAGTCCAGCCCGCCTTCCCCGCCTGCAAGGACAGCAACGACCTCATCCTCTGCAGTCGATCCGATTGAACGCCTCCTAATAGAAGCCCAAAAGTTTTGCCCGGTAACTAGAGCGGAACTCGGTTCAATGGGCGCTCCCGTCTTTGTTAACGTAGGGGAAAGAAAAATTGCCCTTTGCTGTATTGGCTGCCGGGCAAGGCTGCTAGCGGATCCCAATAAGTATCTCGCGTGGCTGGACAAAAAGTTGGCGAACGAGAACGAACAGAAATAGCGGAACACAATGTTCAATACCTTTCTGTTATACATGATTCGTCAACGCAAAATGGTCTTCCTCCTTGCGGCCATTTGGGGCATGGCAGGATTGTGGATCGCAAGAAACACTCCGATCGATGTGTTGCCCGACCTGTCTGAAAACCAAGTCCTCGTCTACACCCCTTGGATAAGCCACAATCCTCCCGAGATTCATTCTCAAATCACACGCCCGCTTTCCGAACTTCTACAGGATATTCCTGGTGTGGTTTCGGTGCGGGGTTCGAGCGATGTCGGATTCTCTTTGATCTATATCATCTTTGATGCGTCAGTGGACTTTCATCAAGCTCGACAACGTGTATCGAAGCGCCTGACCCAATCCAACGTCGCTCTCCCCGATGGATTGCGTCCAGAGCTTGCGCCCGAGGGAATCCCAACGGGCCAAATCGTATGGTATACGTTGTCAGGGCGAGACACCGACTTGTTAGAGCTGCGCAGTTGGCAGGAGCATTTTGTGGCGCCGCGGTTGAGCGAGGTCTCGGGCGTTGCCCAAGTTGCCAGCGTTGGCGGTTTCTTGCCTGAAGTGCACATCGAAGTGGATGCCGAGTTGCTCGCAAAAGCCGGGTTAGGATTCTGTGATTTGGAAAGGGAACTTCTGCATTCCTTGCCATCCATAGCAATGGGAAAATCCGAGCCGCTCCAGTCCGCTCGCATGGTAGAACAGGTTGCTGAACACGAGCAGCGGTTGCTTTCCGGTTCCGATGGAAAGTCGATTCGATTGGGCGACCTGAGCCAGATACGTTTGCAATCAGCTCCCCGACATGGGGTGATGGAGATGGATGGGAATGAAATGGTCGCTGGAATTGTCCACCTTCAAGCGGGCGCCAATCCACTAAAAGTCACTCAATCTGTACTCACTGAATTGCAATCCATCGGCGACCAATTGCCTGCCAATCTACGGTTAAGCCCTTGTTATGATCGAACGCGTTTGATTTCGGGAGCCGTTTCGACAGTTACGCGAACCTTGATCGAGGCGTTAATGATATCGACCGTCTGCATCGTGTTGATCATGAGGCACTTGCGGACCTCGCTTGTCATTGCGATCTCGATGCCGCTTGCTGTTCTGGGCCCCTTCATCGGAATGCAGTTCCTTGCAGCCAATGGCGTCCCTTTGCATGTCAACATCATGTCGCTGGCTGGGATAGCAATTTCGGTCGGAGTCCTCGTGGATGCTTCGGTGGTCATTGTAGAAAATGTCACGTTCCAATTGAGACGCAAATACGGGGATGCACCCATCCAAGGCGATACCGATGAACTGGTAGCTAAGGCGACTGCAATGGTTGCTCGGCCGGCCGTTCTCGCCGTATTGATTATGCTGATCTCCTTCTTGCCGATCTTTGCATTGAGTGGATTGGATGGGCAATTGATTCGCCCGCTGGCTTGGACCAAGACGCTAACGCTCCTTTCTGTTATTGCCTTGACCGTTACTTTGGTTCCAGCACTATGCCGCGAATTGATCCGCGGACGGGTGAGAGCAGAATCAGAGAGCAAAATCCTAAGAAGCGTGATTCGAATCTACGAACCTGTTTTACTGGCCGTATGCCAGCGTCCTTGGCCTCTCGCGATGGTGCTCAGTTGCTTGTTGCTGCTCGCGACCATCGCGATCGGGAATGCGGTGGCTGTGCGAGTCGTGTTGGTCGTTTCGATCGGTGCGATTTGGCTCGTTGTGGAGACCACCAGGGCGCGGTTGTTTTTGGGTGCATGCCTCGTACTGCTGACTTTATTTTCGCAATCCAATATGCGACCCATCGCGCTTGCGATCCGGTTGCCATTGAACGAAGGCATGATCATGGACATGCCCATTACTCTGCCTAGAATGAATGTGAACCAAGCTTGCGATGACCTTAAGGCTCGCAATATGCAGTTATGCCGATTCCCTGAGGTTCAGATGGTCGTCGGCAAAGCGGGTCGAGCGGAGACGGCATTCGACCCCGCTCCAATCGATATGATTGAGTCCATGGTGGAGTTTCGAGCCAATGAGAAATGGCCTCGGCGGCGTTTGATGCCCGCTGACGCGCATCGCCATGCAACCCTGGTGGTACAGCAAATGATCGCCGCTGGGCTTGTCGAAAAAACAGACGACGATTCGCAGTTGATTCAGGAAACTGTTGACAACGGCCTGCCTCGATTCGATGCCATCCAGCGGGAATTGTGTTGGAATTTATTCCAGTCCTTTGAAGTTTCCTTGGGTGCGGAACTGACTGCTGCGGCCGCAGAGTCCGTAGCGGAGTTTGCAGTGCAGGCGCATCTTGTTTCAAGTCCGCTCGTGGACGTTCAATGGAAAGGGCTGGCTAGTACGATCGAACTTCAGG
>JANODW010000727.1:0-9789 GCA_031412875.1 Pirellula sp.
TAGACGGACGGGACAATGGTCCCATCCTACGGTGGAATTGCTCTAGCTTATCCCGTTCACTGAACCGATACGACCTCGTTCGGGACCAAAACATCGCGCTTGTATCTTCGGATCCGGTTAGCAAGGAATTCGACGCTTTCGCATAATTCCGTCGGATTGATAGGTTTCAAAAGATAGTCAGCCGCCCCAAGCGAAAATGCGGACTTCATCGCATTCTCTTCCGGATGCGACGTCAAAATAATCGTTTGAGTCATCACATTCGACTGCTTGAGCATCTTCAAAATCTTGAACCCATTGATTTGCGGCATGTCCAAGTCAGTGATGCAAAGTTCAAATTGGCTAGCAACCAACATTCCCAATGCCAACTCAACATTGTCGGTGCTGGTGACGGCAAGGGTTTCCTTAAAATGACTGTTCAGAATTTTACAAACGAGTTTGCACATAGCGCTGTCGTCGTCTACGACCAACGTTTTGATCGGTGCACTTGAATGGCTCATGGAATCACTCCAAACTTTTGCAGAGAAGGTTTTGAATTGCTGTAGTTGCTGTCGTTGATGGCCGTTTCGAACCCCCAACACCATGGCTTAATACACAGTGCTATAAAGGAGTTCTCGGTGTCCAGCCAGAAACGGTTCAAAGGAAAACACAACCGACAAGTGCTTTTCGGTAAGCAGTATCTTGATAGGCTTTTTGCCGAGGTTTGCCCGCACAATCTGAACGATGCGATTGAGCCACTCGAGATCGGTACTGGGATGATTGTGATCAAACGCAATGTGAACTTCGCCGCTTGCGATCGACCCATTCAGCTCCAGCTTCCTTTCGGAACCTAAGCGGCCGGTGCGGAAGACGAGTTCAGCAAGCGTACCGATGACGGTCGTTGGCAAATACAAAAACGGCGCAAACCTCTCTGAAGTGACCATGCTGACCTCGATCGGCTTGCTGCCTCGTTGCAGTTCGTCCAAAGATTGCGAGACCAGTGACTGAAAGTGGGCGGCTTCAAAAATGGTAGAGGTGTTTGGTAGGCACTCCGAAAACATACTCGCGCTTTCCGACGACAAATGAAATCCGCTGATGTCTAAACCGATCGTTGCAACCAGTCCGAAAAGCGAGAGCAACGGAGCAGAGCTAGCCGTGATCTCGCCAAAAAGGTTTTCCTGAATCGAATTCAAAAAGAGAAATCCTTGTATTTCATCTCCGCGTCCAATCGCCAAACAAAATCCGCTTCTCAATCCTTGGTCGGAAATCAGAGCGATGGACCGCTGCGCCGGCTTGCCTTGAACCGCAAAAGACGCCAAAACACGTTCGCAATCGGAAAAAACTCGCACCGTTCCAGGCTTCATCTTGAATAGCGATCCTTCGGGATTCACAAAGCAAGAATAGCCCTTCTTGAGCGAATTGGCGGGGCATCGATCGCTCAAGCTAGCGTCGACGACGACCAACTGGTTGGCGTTCGCCACTCTTCCTGCCAAGCAAACGCGATCGACTTGATTGAAGAATTTGTGACCGCGCAAGACGTGCATGAGCCGGCCAGCCGGATGATGGCTGTGTGTTCCGTTGGCCAAGTCTTCCGCTAACGAGGCGAGCTGCGAAACAATCCAAGTCTCTTCTTCGAAACATTGGTCGAGGGAATCCAGCCGGGAACTTCGATAAACATCGAGATCTCGGTGCTCAATGTCGCTCAACGCTTCCGATGCCAGATTGGTCAGTTCCGTCAACGACGAACTTATTTCGCCAGACAACTCCGTGCTCAATTCGTTCTCGGTCAGTTGGAACTCGGACTGCAGATCCTGGACCAGCGCTTGCATGCTGGCGGCCGTTTCAATGCGAGGGTTGACGAGCAGCCTGCCTAGGGAAAGGACAGCACGCATTAAGGCTGCTTTCTGACTGACCGATATTTTGTCCCCCATCGCCGACTTTTTAATAAGGGTGGCGTGAAGTGCGCGACATAAACGTACCACCCTTGCAAAACCAAGAAAGGCCGCTTCGGCAGCGATGCAACTGACCTTGTCCGTCCATTCCGTTCGGACGGTGCTCAGCTCGTTCGTCGTGGCCCAGTCAATTCCCGCAATCCAGCTCTGAGTCGCAGAGACAAGTTTCGCAGAATGGTGCCGCAACGGAGTCGTCGACTTTGCTTGAATAGTACTTTGTAGCTCTGTGTTCATTAGGAATCCTTTGCCTCCATGGCATGCGTTGGTGTGGGTGAACTTAGGACAAGGCGATTGTTGCAACTGCGCAATGAGATTTAGTTGCTGATTTCATCATCCTCGTCGTCGTCTCCACCCGCCTTATTGTGCTTGCCATCGCAGAACGGTTTGTTCAACGATTGGCCGCATCCGCATAGGACGTGCGCTTTCTTCTTTTTGTCTGGGCAAAGTGGCCGACCGTATTTGTCGACGATGTTCACATCCCCCTCGACAATGATCGGGCCCTTTGGGTTGCAGCATATCTTTGTTGGACAGGTTTCGCAGGTATTCGCCATGATTCAGTTTCTCCAATCCATCTCTCTTGTAAGGATGTCTCGACGTAAAAAAATAAAAATGCCACAACCATTTCGTTGTTCGTGACAGGATCTAGAAAAGGGGCCTAAGGATATGGGATGACCAACCGAGCCCTTCGTATTCTCGATACCCTTTGCTTCTCGAAGAACCGATAATGTAAACGTGGTCTCCTAGTCGAAGCACTCCGGAAGCCGATTGCCCCGCAGCCAGCTCTCGATGCTCAGGCGGCAGTTCGGGTGTGCTGCCCAAGGGAACGATCTGGGCATCCGTTGTCTCAATGACTTCGAATTCTTTGCTCGCATAGAACGCAATGCATCCTTGGATCCGCTTTCCATTTCGGTCCTTGGGCAAGCAGGTTTTCAAAATCTTGCCCGACTCAGTCACCCAATCGAACAAACTACCCAGGACCCCAACCATTTCCCCATTGCGAGATCCGTTCGTACGAACCGCCGAGGAATAGATCAAGGAACTGCGAGTGGTCCGTTCAAGTTCCGTAGAGCCGACATCTTGCACGGCGTACTCGCCATAGTTTTTGCTCCGCATGGCTTTGTTGAACCAGACATGGTCGGCGACACGCACCTCTTTCATGTCTGGAATCAATTCCGGATTGGACGCGGCAACGATGCGCCCCATTCGGTTTGCCAACACGAGATTGCGATACATGGCATAGCTGCCGTTGATATCCCGAAGGCGACGGCTTGCCGTTTGACAATTCTCCTCAGTGGGGTCCGCCAACGCATTCCACAAGAACTTATCTGTCGCCCACCATCGGATGGCTGCCGAACGTTCGAATAGATTGCGGTCGATCAAATCGATCGCTTGCTTGGAAAACGTCTCCAACGTCTGCAGATTCAACCGCAGCTCACCAAAGGCCATTTCGCGAAGCAATTCTTCCATCTTGCTGGTTGCAAAATCACCGGTTTCGGTAATCTGCTCGAACACGGGCCCGAGGGCCACTCCGCGTTTTCCTAACTTGGACGCAAACACAATCCCGTTGAGAGAAATCAGTTTGATCGACTGCTTGTCGTCTTGGACTTTGACATACGTGTCTTTGTTGATATCGGGAATGAGACGCGATCGCATCAGCTCGTCCGGGCTGATGCCGTTGACCTGGCAGTTGGCTTCGCTCGCGAAAATTTCATTGCTTGGCACAACCAAATGCGAACTCCAGCCCAGGCCAGCGAAATCGAGGTAGCCGTCCGACATCGCCGAAAAAATGGCGGAATCGTTCCCTTCGACACTGGCGTAGCTGCTTATGGTTCCGCCACCCTTGAGTTTGCGGTGACCGCGTGGCAAATGCGCTTGTTCGCCAACGTCGATAATATCCGGATCGCTGGACCCTACAATCTTGCCATGCTTGTCGGTAAAGAAGGAGTACCAACCATCGCGTGTGTCGCCATCGTCCAGGCGGGGCATGTAGTCCTGCAGAATGATCTTGGCTTCCTCTGCCAAATCAAAGAAGGCACCCATCGAGCCAATCCGTTGGTCGCTCTTTGCCGCTCCTGAAATCGAAGTGCTAAAGACCAAACTATTGCCGGAGTCCACGATCGAATCACTCGTCTTTTCGATGGCGTAGTCGTTCGTGTCCCCCGAGTCGAGCGACCGCTGGAACCAGAGTTCGCTTGCGACGGATCTCCCTAGAATCTGAGCTCGCCGTTGGGGATTGGCGTTGGCCACGATGATGCCGTCCACGGTGGTGACCACCAGGTCGCGATACAGCGTATACGAGTTGCCAATATCCTCCAAGCGGCTGCAGGAAGCGCTCACATGCGCATGCACTTCCTCCAAACTTTTGAGTACTTTCTGAAGCATCGCCAAGGTTGCTTCTTGACTCTTTCCTTTGCCGAGCTGCTCCGCCAACGTGTCTACCTTTGCCTTGAATTGCTGGTAGACTTCGAGATTGAACATCAGTTCCAGTTTGCGAGGCCCGAAACTTCGAACGTCATCGACATATTGACTAATGTCGCGCATTGTCCAATTGGTCTCCAACGTCGGGACTTCAAAGGCGGCCTTGGCAGCGTCGAGATACTCGCCCATCTCGTAAAGCAGCTTGTCCAATTGCCGATTGATTTTGTGGATGCGCTCGAGAGCCTCGACGAATGCCGTCTCCACCGCCCAAGACCTCACGTCGCAAGTTCGCTCCAACAGCGTGCGATCGATCAAATTGATTTTGATGTAGGCGGTTGTGCAATAAATGGAACGGCAAAAATCTTCTTTTGCCGCATAGAATTGGTCGAAGAGATTCTTGGTCCCATCGTGAAGCTCGGCCGCGAATGTCTCCACGCGCTCCATCAGCTCGGTGATTTGCTCTTGTTCGGTCGCGGTTTCGCTGATCGCTGCAGCAGTGCATTTGCCCTGGTTGCAAATCGGGGAAACGCCGATCAACTCGTTGATGATTTTCTCGTAGAACTCGCGATGATCGTTCGTGATGAGCGCATTGAATATGCTAAATTTGTGATCTGTTTTGGTCTCGGCGTTCTGTTCAACAATCATCGCAATTCCTCGGTCTTTCCGTGGAGGATGGTATCGATCAGTTTTTGGATCGATATCATCGTGAAATAGGCTTCGTTCACTTTTATTACCCCGTCCACAAACGGCTGATTGACATGGGGTGGGGCGGGATGGATTTCATCGTCCGCAAGTTGATAGATTTGAGATACCGAATCCACACTCAACACGACAGGCTCTTCATAAGCGTAGAGCCCTAATTCGTTGGCTTCGTCGACCAGTCCCTGGGTCGTCTCGAGCAATATCATTTCGCCCAAATCGCCCGCAGCGCGTGGGGGGACTTCAAAGCAGTTCCGCATGTTGATGACGACTGCCGTGCGACCGCGAATATTGACCAGTCCATCCAAACGACGGTTGGAGCCTGGGACCTTGGTGATGGGCAGGGGACGAAAGTACTCTTCGACCACTAACGAGGGGACCGCGAACGCCTCATTTTGGATTAGGAAAGTGGAGATTTGCATGGCCGATTCCTGTCTATCGCTTTCCCGGTGTGCGTCGGATTTGTAAGCATTCAGAAACCGTGCTACGCACTTGATTCTTGTCGATTTTCACAACATACCGGTCAAAGCCCAGGCTCAAACCCTTCTCTCGAAAGTGATCGTCCGAAAGCGTTGTCAGCGCGACCAGTGGCAGATTGTCAAACCGCCGATCCTCGCGAATTTTGGCAGCAAGTTGAAACCCATCGAGCCTCGGCATATTGATATCTGAAATGACCAAGTTGTATCGATTCGGTTCCGCTTGCAGCTTCTCCCACGCTTCGAGGCCATCGTTCACAATCTCAATGGTCCATTCGTCGCGTTGCATGTACTGCTTAATCAGCTTTCGGAAGAATAGGCTATCTTCTGCAACCAGAATCTTGGCCAAGCCAGTTTGCACTTCTTGCATCTTCAGCTTTTCCGGAGCGTGCTGTTCGAACACGCTAAAGACGTCCAACAACATCACCAATCGGTCGTTGTACATGAACGTCCCCACGATGCCGTTGTCATCATCCAGTCGCGATTCAAAACTGTCGTCCACGTCGATAATCGTGACGTCCGGTCCGGTCAAGATGCCAAGTGGGAACGAAACCGCTGCTGGACGAATCAAACAGCAGTCTTTGCGCGCCGCATTGAAAGGGCTGATCGGCAAGAACGAATCCAGTCGCATCACAGAGATCGTCTCGTTCTTGATCTGGCAATACTCTTTGGTTCCAACGGTCTTGATGCTGTCCAGCGAAATACGCTCAATGATCGCGACCAACTCGAGAGGGATGGCAAAGTACTCGTTGTCGGAAAAGCTGAAGACAACCATCTTCTGCTTCTGACGATTTTTCTTCAGCATTGCTGTGTCCGGACCGTCGGATACCGCTCGCTTGTTGGTTACTTGCTTTTGCTCCAAGAATTTCAACGAGAGTTTGCTGACCAAGCCATTGATGTCCAGGATGAGCGAAACTCTCCCCGTCCCCAAAACGGTGTGTCCCGAAAAGATGCCACAGTTTTGAAGCAGTTTGGGTGTCCCCCGAACAATGATCTCCTGAATGCCTAACACGTTGTCGACGATGGCCCCGAACTGGTGTTTGCGATATTGCAGGATGACCAAGCAGGCGTTTTCTTTGCGATTGGGCTGCTGCTCCATTCCCAAAGCCTCTCGCAGATCCACCAGCGCAACCAATTGATCGCGAAGCTGATACACGTTTTCACCGTCTACCTGCACGATGTTCGTCATCGCTTTCGCGTCGTACCGAATGATTTCGCTGACCGCTGTCTCGGGTATGGCAAACCGTTCGTCCTGAATATCGACCACCAGCGCTTTGGTGAGCGAGGAGGACACAAGCGCTTTGGCAAGCGGTAGAATGGCCGAAAATGTTGTGCCAGTTCCCACCTTGGTCACAACATCGATCGATCCGCCCACCGCTTCGATGTTGTTTCGCACAACATCCATTCCCACCCCGCGGCCTGAAACATCCGTCGCCTCGTCCTTCGTCGAAAAGCCCGCTTGAAAAATCAGCATGACTTTTTGATGATCGGTCAACTGATTGGCGTAAGCCTGAGTGATAACCCCTTTGCTGACTGCCTTGGAACAAACCCTTTCGGCGCTGATCCCGCGTCCATCGTCCTCGACGGCCAAGATAATTTCACCGCTGTGGATGTAGGAACGCAGATAGATGTTCCCTTGCCTGTTCTTTCCGGTCGCTTCCCGTTCCGCCGGAGTTTCCAGCGCGTGATCCAACGAATTGCGGATCAAATGGGTCAATGGATCGGCAAAGCTTTCGAGGATGGTGCGGTCCAGTTCCAGATCGCCCCCCTCGATGTGCAATGCAACTTCTTTGTTCAGTTGGCGAGACAGATCGCGAACAATCCGGCGGTATCGCTCAAAAAGCGAACCTGTGGTCTGCATTCGCGTTTCGATGACGGTCTCGTGAACACCAGAGATCGATTGCGATAACGTTCGAAATGCGGTGCTGCCACCGAAATCGAACTCGTTCATCAACTGGTTCCGAGCCATCACCATCGTGCCGGTCCACTCCAACAGCTTGTGCAAAATTTGCACCGGTACCCGCATGGACTGATCCGCGGTCGGCTTGGCCGCCTCACGACCGGCTCCCGCCTTTTCTTGGCTAGGTTTGGAAGCCTCTGCGGTAGACTGCGAAGCTGACGCTGCCGGTGCCGGAACGGAGGGAGCTGGGGCGGCAGCAGCTACCTTGGTGGGCTGGGCCGCCTGGGCGGGCTGCTTCAGGGCCTGAGTTGATGCCTGCGTGCTTCCCGCAGCAGGGGCAGGGCCCTTACTTGATGGCTTAAGTTGCTGGACCTCAACCTTGGTGACCCATTCCGGTTTCAGATTGAAGTGATCGCAGAGCATATCCGCAGAAACAACCGTCTCAAGATATACGACACAATTTCCCGACGTTGACTTATCGAGCTCTTCGACCGGAAGGGACGAATGCAGGATCTTTCCAATACTGGATAGACCCACGGTCACCCCCTCTTTGATATCGATGGCTTGTTGGATCAGGGCCAAGTCCAAGTCGATCTGGAAGACAGTGCCTTTGCCGCTTGCGGCTTTTTGGATCTTGGCTATGTCGGTCTCAGAAAGGCTTGATGGAGAAGCCTGTGCCGCGCTGCCATGAAGCGCCACCTCCAATTTAGAAAGCGGGATTCGGCAATCAAAACTGGCTCCCAAATCTGCGCTCGACAGCATGGACTTCAATGCATCGACGGCCGCCAACACGGCATCGGTGACGACCGCGTTGGGAGTTTCCGTACCGCTGCGTACGCGATCGAGAAGCGTCTCGGCGCGGTGCGCTACGGCAACCAAATTCTCCAGCTTGAGATACGAGCCATTTCCCTTGATCGTATGCACCGCTCGAAAGATGCGATTCACAAGTTCGCTATCGGTACTGCCATCGGTCTCCAAGGTGAGCAAATCGGATTCAATGTCGCCCAGATTTTGGAGACTCTCCGCCACAAACTCCGTGACCAATCCACTGTCGTGATCCTCGTCCGATGGACCGGTCACCGTCGCTTTGGTCGGGGCCGCAGTGGCGGCTTGAGTGGAGGCCACAGAGGCGGCTTGAGTGGCGGCCACAGTGGCAATGGCAGGGCTTTCGCTTTCGGCATTGGGCGGCTTTTTTGCGGAGCTGCCTCCCGCTTGGCCTAACGCTCCGTTCAGCTTGGTTTCTGCTTCGCTGCAATCGTAGGACTTTCCGTGATCCTCCGAGTTAAGCATGGCTACTAGCCCGTCAACAGCCGCGAGAATGGCATCGGTGACGTCGGGTGTTGCCTCGCGCAGATTGCTTCGGATCTGGTCTAAAAGTGTCTCGGCGAGATGGCTCAGACGAACCAGGTTCTCCAGACCCATGTAGGACCCAGTTCCCTTGATCGAATGCACCGCTCGGAAGATTCGATTGACGAGGGCACTGTCGGTTCCCCCTTCGGATTCCAGCGAAAGCAAGTCCTGTTCGATACTTTCGAGTCCGTTGAGACTCTCAGAGACGAACTCGGTTAGCAACTCGGTATCTTGACTATGATCCATGTCTTAATTGTCTTATCGGTTCACAAACCAAGTTGCTGATCGATCGACAGAGCGAACGATTTTAGTTTTGATAACTAAAGAGAGTTCCCTCGATATCGGGAAATGCAAGGATCAAAGTTCGAGTGAACCATAACGTTGCAGGGATTTGCACTGGAAGGTGCGAAAGAAACCCTTTTGTGAAAATCCATCCACCTAAGTCTTTCCCTTAGTTTGTTCACTAAACCCATAGTTTTCGTTGGTCGAGCTGCATCTATCGGATGCCTCGTGCGGATAAAACGCAACTCCTTCAGTGTGTTAGTCGATCTAGATACACATCGGGTAGTACCATGCATTAGATTGGCAAGAACATTTAGGAAAGTGGACGTCGTAACGATGCACTACAACTTAACATTTGATTTCTTTCCTTCGCAGTACTACTCATCATCCAGTCCCTCGGCATGGAACCGCAATGCAATCTCTCATTCGCACGCGACACGTCCGAAAATAGCTCAGGAAACCGACGACCCGATCTCGTACTATCCCCTCGTCCAAGCCACCCAAGCTCTCATGCACGCGCAAGCCGCGAGAGCCGATCGCATTCCGGAGTCATTTGCCCAAAGGGCTTCAAACAATAGCAAATTCACACTCAGTGCAAACGAGTGGACGATTTACGCTGACAAACGGCCGCTCGCTCATTTGCGAATGGTTTACATCCAGGGAGCAAAATCCAGCATCATCAACACCTGGATTTTTCCCACGCGACCGTCGCAGATGCCTGTCTTTGCGGCCGAGC
>JANODW010000728.1:0-6022 GCA_031412875.1 Pirellula sp.
GTTGTCCGGTTTGATGTCGCGATGCACCAAGCCGATCGACGCAGCCTTTTGGAGCGCGGCAGTTGTTTGCCACAGAATCGATACCGCTTCGGCCAGCGGCAGAGAACCACGCCGCTGTACGTAACTAAAGAGGTTGCTGCCTGGAACGTACTCTTGCGCGATGTAATGAACGGACTCGTACTTGCCGACGTCATAGACCTGTACGATATTTGGGTGGATCAACGAAGCGACCGCACGCGCCTCCTGGAGAAATCGTTGCTCGTGATCGCTCGATCCAACGAAGTCGGCCCGCATTACTTTGAGCGCCACATGCCGGTGAAGCGATTCCTGGAAAGCGAGATACACTTCCGACATCCCGCCCACTCCCAAGCGGTGCAAAATGGAGAAACCTGCAATGCTCTTGTTGGTTAGGTCGCTCGTGTCTGGATTCGTTGTCATGTTGCCTTCGCTTCGTTTTGCGGTTCCCAACACAAGAGGATACGCGACTGTTCATAGGCTTGCACCGGGACGACGATTTGGCCCTCTTCTACTGTCAGTGTATCAAATTCACGACCTTGGCAGTCAACTCTCCAAGCTTGCCGGACATTTCGAAAAAAACTGAGCTTTGCCGAACCGAATTTGCCCCGCATTTCTCGGAGCCACAGGCAGGCGTCCGCCCGCTGTCCTGTCCACGATTCCGATTCCCCTCCCGGCATTTTGTTTGGGTCAAAAGCAGGGCTGGCTTCATCCCACGCCAGATTCACATTGGCGACATTGCATTGAGCTAGCCAAGCGCCCTGATCGGGTGCTGCGGTCGCGGGTACCGACCCTTCCTCAATGATCCACGGCGTGTCGCACTGGTCGATGGCGGTCTCATAGGCGCGGGGCCAATCAAGCCCTACAGAGAAACGGCTGTGCACCGTGCCATCGGTTTGGATCGGGAGTTGCGAAATCAAAAATCGATTGCCGGACTTGCGATGCGATCCCAGGCCCACAGGCGCAAAACAAATACGATGGTCGGCGTCGTCGATCTCGATCAACTCCACCGCTCCTTGGAAAGGTCCCTGCAATTTACCTTTCACTCCCTGGTACCAAGCGGAAATGCTGGCGGATTCATTTTGCCAAGCGGTTCGCCATACACATCCCATGGACTCCGATCGTAGGTTCTCGGCGCTCACTGCAATCTCAACCCAACGCGCCCCTTTCCAAAGGGAGTAGCGGGTCGTGAGCTTTGCTACTGTTCCATCCGCGTTGGCCGCGGAACCCACGACTTCGATAATACCCAACAGGGGAGATGTCTCAACCACCCGCAAGCGAACATCGGTCAATTCGATGCAGTCGGTGTCCTCCCATTTGCGAAACGCATCCGCAGGCCCTCGAACCAACGAAGCCATACCACTCATGTGGCTGCCCCGCTTGTTGGATATGAATACCGAACGGAGGTGCCCACGTTTGGGATCGATTTGAATCTCCATGAATTCGTTTGCCAACGTCCAGTCTTTCTGCGCGACGCCAGATCTCGAACCCGCGACCCGCTTCCAAAACGACGGCTTTGCGGACGACCTCGAATCGGAACGCCCCCCGGCGGACTGGCTAGTGCGAAACCGAACGAATCCAAACGAAGGGACGTCGATCACGACTCGCGATTTCCCTGCATGGGTTTCCGAAGCATGGATACGGCTGCAGGATGCTGGATCCACCGAGCCGGCAATGTCCGTCAGAAACAACCGCTGCGGGTGATTGGACGGATTGGCGATCAAATAGCTGCGTTCACCGGATCGGCTGTCACTGGTCGCTTGCGAGGGACTGGGGCCAGCACAAACCGCGCGTTCAATCCGCTTCATCAATTTTAACTTGCACGCAGCGATACGATCCTTCAATCCGAGCGGATAGGAGTCGCCATCAAACCACGCGTCCAAGTCCGCAAGCAAGTCCGATATCTCGGCTTGCTCGGGGGTGATGGCCATTTCGGATTTGGAATGCTGATGTGCGACGTGGCTCCATAGATGGTGCAAGGACCACAAGCGTTCGGCTTGATTGCGGAGTTGCTCGTATCCTGCCAACTGCCGATGCAACTGTTGCTGTTCGTTCACCCCAGTCGGAACGGGTACCTTGAATGCATTGCTCGGAAAGCTATCGCTCGAATAAGGCTGCGTCGTCGAAGCGAAGTAGTCTTCGGCAGTATGGAATTTGCCGAGGGCAGGTGTGCGGGCGACGACCCTTTGCAGATCTTCCCACGCGACCGACTGAATCCCAGGCCAATGCGCTAGAACCAGCGTTGGGATATGATGGTAGTCCAATTGGGACGATAGCTTGGTCGCCAAATCGACATAGCTGTCCGAACTCGATGCATCCAATACATGACCCATGACGGTGTCGATCGACTTGCCATCGCTGGACGCTTGCCAACGTATCTTCGCTTGATCTTTGTCCGGAATGGTCCCACCAGACCATGCGGCCAATAGCGATCCCATATATCCGAACTGGCTTAGCCAAATTGGATACGACGCGAGGAACCCTGGCAGGAAGCGAGTAAAGACCTTGGGCGGTGCAACACCTTGTTCAATATACGAATTCAGTCCGCGCGCCAATTCACGGACAATCGATGCAGACGACAGGTACACGTGCGGGCGTTCGCTGGCGAGCCCTCCGACCAGCGAACAGCTTTTGTCACCAAGCCGTCGGTTTAGATCGGTCCAAGCGGAGTCGTTTTTTTGTTTGAGATCGCGTATCAACGGCGATGTTGCAATCACGTTCAACGGGTGCTCTGCCTCCAATTGACGGTCGAGCGAGGCACCCAGGGTACTCGGAGCCAATAGGACCACATCGAGCAAGTAGGCTTGTTGCGAACAATAGCGATCTCGCTCTTGTGATAAGGAGTCAAAGCTGGCTTGAAGCCATCGCTCGGTTTCGTCTAAGTCGTGCAACAGCGACGCGCGGGCCGCCGATAGGACTTGCTCCGTGAACATTATCCAATCGATGTTCCACGAGTAGCGAAGCTTTCTCGCCAGGATTTGAATCTGCAGGACCGCATACCCTAACGCATAGAAATCTTCGACAAGAAGCGGCGCTTTGCCGTCGGGTAAAATGCTGCTGCCGCTCGACTCTGCAACGGCTTGAAGGAGCGCCCACACGATTTCTTCGCGCGACCGGCTTTGCGAATCAATCACCGAACACTGGTTCGATACGAGCTGCTCGCGCAACGGAGTGTCGAGCTTGGGCTGCGAGGCATCGGGACAGAGCACCAATGCGTGCGACAAATCAAGCGAACTGCCGTCGGCTTTTTTCCATTCGGGAAGGGTGGCCATCGAAGACAAAATCCTCGGATCCCACTGCGACGTCCACGCTCCCAAAAAGTCCGCAGCCAACTCATTCCCCATCCGGGGCGGCAAATCTTCTAAAGTGGAACTGGGAATTACAAATACGGATCGTTTCAGTTCGGTCATTTGTTTGTAGAGATACGAGTATGGAATCGAGGTTCCATACTACCACAACGGACTCAAATCGTCCGTACAAACATGGCAAATGAGAGCGTTTTCATACCATGTAGCCAGAATGCGACCCCAATCTTTCTCGCATGCCACATCGCTCCGAGGGCGCCTGCGTCGCTGAGCCAAACCGATCGAGACCGTCTCGAGAACCAGGCATGCGAAAAGCGAGGGTTACTAACCCGCAGGTGCGGAATAGGCCCTCGCTTTTCGTGTTGCGTCCTGCGATGCGTCAAACGGTCTGTCGCTGCATGGCTATTTTTCTTCGCTGACCCACACGACAGTAGATCGGTACATCAATTCGATCTGCCTGTTGGCAGGTGCGAACGGTCCGTCCAGATTGGGGTAGACGTCCTTGGGCGTCTCCTTGGACGTGTCCATAAACAATCTCCAACGAATGCCGCGAGTCTGGGGCGGGATCGCAAAGACTTTGGATTCGGGGGTGCCGTTTAGCATGATCAAAATATCTCGGCCGAAACCATCTGGATCATCCACGATCGCCGGGCGCCCTAACCAGCAGATCAACGTCCCGTCCGGAGCATCCCAATGGATCGGTTTGCCCGTCGATTCAAACCAACTGACGTCGGGAACGCCGCGGTTGTCTTGCGGTCGTCCAGTGAGGAAGCGATCGCGCCTCAGCGACGGTTGCATCTTTCGAAACTCGATCAATGCTTGCGTGAAGCGGAGGATGTCCGGACTGGATTCCAAATTGGTCCAATTGAACCACGAGATCTCATTGTCTTGGCAATACGCGTTGTTGTTGCCTCGCTGGGTGCGTCGAACTTCGTCTCCCATCAGCAGCATCGGCACACCTTGACTCAACATGAGCGACGACAGCATGTTTTTGATCTGTCGCGTACGAATCGCTTCGATGCCCTTCTTTTTCGTTGGGCCCTCGGCGCCGTAGTTGTCGCTGCAATTGTTGTTGTCGCCGTCGCGATTTCCTTCTCCATTGGCATCGTTGTGCTTGTCCTTGTAACTGACCAAGTCATTCATCGTAAATCCGTCGTGAGACGTTACGAAGTTGATGCTGCAGTAGGGAGCCCGTCCAGACTGTTCATAGAGGTCCGACGAACCGCTCAATCGCGTCGCCATCGCCCCCACCATTCCCGGATCGCCTCGCCAATAGCGGCGCACGTCGTCGCGATAACGACCGTTCCACTCCGCCCATCTCAGATCCCCAAACGAGCCTACTTGGTAAGCGCCTGCGGCATCCCAGGCCTCCGCGATGATCTTCGTATCGGCCAACATGGGATCCTCAGCAATCAAATCCACCAATGGGGGATGAGGCATGAGATTCCCATAACGGTCGCGAGACAGGATGCTGGCCAAATCGAATCGGAACCCGTCGATATGGTAGTTGTGTACCCAATGTCGCAAGCAGTGGAAGATCAGTTCCCGGCATATGGGGTGATTGCCATTGAACGTATTGCCGCAGCCTGTGTAGTTGCTGTAGTGCGCACCGCCGGAGTTCAAGATGTAGTAGACTTGGTTTTCTAGTCCCTTGAACGTTAAAACAGGTCCTCGCTCGTTCCCTTCGCACGTATGATTGAACACCACGTCGAGGATGACTTCGATCCCTGCTTGATGCAAGGCTTTGACCATCTGCTTGAATTCGAGCACCTGCGCTCCAGGCGCTTTTGACGACGCGTACCCACGATGCGGAGCAAAGAAAGCCATCGGGTCATAACCCCAGTAGTTGGGCCTCTCTGGCGTATTGCCATGCACATCCAAAATCGGAAACTCATGCACCGGCATCAACTCGACCGCAGTCACCCCCAAACTCTTTAAATAAGGGATCTTTTCAATCACCCCTAAATAAGTCCCCGGGTGCTCTACGTTGGAAGTCTTGCTTTGAGTGAATCCCTTGACATGCATCTCGTAAATAATGCTGTCGCTGAGCGAACGCCGAACGTGCCGGTCCCCCTCCCAATCAAACGCATCGTCCACCACCACGCACTTGGGCGGACGGATGACTCCGTCGGTGGTGTGCTGGCAACAACCCGCAAGCGCTTTCGCATAAGGGTCTACCAGCCTCGCATTGCTGTCGAACCATTGACCCGATTCAGGATCAAACGGCCCGTTGGCTTGCAAATGATAAAGCTGGCCCGGTTGAAGATGCGGAACGCAAATACTCCATACATCTCCCCAACGATCGTTGCGTCGATCGAATTCAATTACCTCGGAAGGTTCTCGATCCTCGACGTGCTTGTAAAGCAGCAATCGCATTGCAGTCGCGGACCGACTGAAGATCGTAAACTGAACGCCCCTCTCGGTAACGTTCGCTCCGTAAGGCAATCGATAAGCAAATTGTAGTTCAGGTAGCGGATGCCGCATGAGCATGTGACGATGAGTGTCCTTTCCAGTCCAGGATGGGCGGGTTAGTTGACTAAGCTGACCAACCTTAGCACGCTGAAATTCAAAAACTGGAATGGAAGGCAAAGGAAAACCTGAGAATTGTACCACAACGGGTACACTTTGTTGGCCTAGCGAAGCAGTGCCTCTCAAGCATGACATGCATGGTCGAACGGATTGCTTCAACTAATAGGCCCCTC
>JANODW010000729.1:0-12669 GCA_031412875.1 Pirellula sp.
CCCAAATAATCTCAAGCAAAGAAGGGGCAACAGGGTTTCGGTTTGAGTCCAGATCGAGTTCCTTTCCGGATGTGTTGGGTCTCGATTGGATTGGGAAGCTCACGGCTGAGGTTGCCAGGGTGGAAGGCAAGCCGTTTTTGGTGTCGGTGCAGTTGGCAGATGGGACGGTCGTCAATGCGACGGCGTATCCTTTACCGAGCGAAAAGCAACTCGAACGGGAACGCTTTTTGATTTTGGTAAAATCCCAGGCGTCGGCAAGCACAACTTCGGTGCAGGCATTTGTTCTACCGATGGTGACGGGATTGTGTTCGTCGATCGCCATTGCGTTGGTGGCTGCGTGGGTTGCGTCCGGGATCGGCCGACGGATCGAAGCATTGGGCTTGCATGTGGAGAAAATCGCCGGCGGCTCCTTTGAAACGATAGCCCCGACTGGGCCTCGCGATGTGATTCGAACGCTTTATGAGTCGGTGAATTCGATGAGTTCGCAGTTGCAGCAATCGGCGTCCCAGATCGCTCAGAACGAACGGTCGAGAATGATCAATCTCATGGCGAGCGGTTTGGCTCATGAGCTGCGAAATCATTTGACCGGCGCTCGGCTGGCGATCCAAACGTGCGCACCGGATCCGAGCACGCAGGAAGCGTTGTCCATTTCCCTCAAGCAGATGCAATTGGCGGAAGAATCCATTCAAAGGCTTTTGACGCTGCGTGTAGATACGGCGGACCAGCGCACTCCGCCCATGACGATTCAATCGATATACGAATCGGTGCGAGACTTGATACTGCCGATCGCAACGCATCAACGGGTGGATTTTAAAATCCATGCGTGCAGCGTTGCTGAGAGTGCTGGTGCATCCGCTACTCCAGTGGACATTGCGGTGGATGGCATTGCGGTGGATGATGGCAGTTCGATCGTCGGAGCGCTGATCAATTTGGTGCTCAATGCGATGGAAGCAGCGGGGCCGGGAGGGCAAGTGGTCGTGACGACGACGCATTACGAAGGTGACTCCAAAGCGGTGGAGTGGAGTGTACGGGACAACGGGCCCGGACCGAGCGACGAGATGGCAACGGTCATGTTTGAGCCTTTCGCGACGACGAAGCGAGAAGGGGTCGGGCTGGGCCTAGCCATGTGCAAACGCATAGCGCAACGGCAGGGCGGGACGGTAAACTGGTACCGAGACAATGGATTCACCGTTTTCACCATGCGCGTTGGGGCGCTAACTGCCATGGGTGGGGTTTAAGCAATGCGAGTTTGGGTCATCGACGATGAGCAGTCGATTTGCTGGGCGCTCAAGCGAGCACTTGTTCAAGCGGGTTATATGGTGGATACGTTTTCCAACGCCGAGGATGCCATCGCGGCCTTGCCGTCGTCTCCGCCCATCGATGCTGTTTTGCTCGATATGCGCATGCCGGGAATGGACGGGTTCGCCGCCACAGCCGCGATCAAAAAACAGCGACCGCAAGTTCCGATCATCATGATGACGGCGTTTGGAGACCTTTCCAGCGCGATTCAAGCGATGGATTTGGATGTGTTTGAGTACTTGACCAAACCCTTTGATTTGGCGGACGGGTTGAAAGCCGTTTCGAAAGCGATCGCCGCGAGCGTCAAGCAGATTTCGGAATCGAGCGCACCGCTAGCATCGGTATGCGATGGCACGTTGTTCGGCTCCTCCCCCGCAATGCAACATGTGTACAAGCAGATAGCCATCGCATCTCGGAGCGACGTCCCAGTGCTCATCCAGGGGCCGGTCGGTTTCGAAATGGAGTCTGTCGCGGCTGCAATCCACAGCAATGGGCAACGATCATCGTTTCCATTCATGGTGTTTGTGCCGATCGCTATTGCCCCGATTGCGTTGTCTACGCAACTGTTGGGTGCTGTTCATTTGCGAAGCGAGAACGCGGGAGAAATCCTTCTTCGGTCGGGTGCGTTCGAATTGGCCGGCGATGGAACGCTGTATATCGAGGAAGTATCGGATTTGACTTTATCGCTTCAGGCGCAACTGCTCAGGGTTCTCGAACAACGGGACTACCAGCGAGTTGGCGAGTTGGTTTCGATGACCTGCACGGCGCGAATCATTGTGTCCACAAGTCGCAACCTGCGGACGCTGGTGGCGGATGGGGAGTTTCTCGAGGAGTTGCGGCAGAAACTGAGCGTGTTCGCGATCGCGTTCCCTCCGTTAGCGGAGCGTCACGAGGATATTTTGCCGTTAGCCAACACAATATTGCAAACCCATCCCCATCGGCGCGACCGTTCTATGGCCTTCTCGGAAGCGGCCAAGCTTTGGCTGATGTCCAGGCCGTGGCATGGCAACCTCCGCGAGTTGCGCAATGCGATCGACACCGCCGTGGTCACGACTCGCAGCAGCTTGATCGACGAGGAGGACTTTGCAAAGAGCGAGGGGCTAGCATTGTCGGAGCCCAGAGAGCTGGACAGTGAACTGGATCGGGAAGTGCGGCGCTGGACGTTGGAGTATTTAGAGCGGTTGCACCGACTGGGATTGAAATTGCAAGGAACGCATGACGAGGAACATTTTGGCACCATGTACGATGACTTTCTGGCGATGGTCGAGCCTCCGTTGTTGAACGCGATGATGGAGGCGAGCCATCGCAACCGCGCCTTGATCGCAGCCCAGCTCGGCATGCATCGCTCCACGCTGCGTCAGAAAATGCGCCGTTACGAGATCGACTGAAGGCTGGCTACTGCAACGCGATGGCGACCTCCGCTACGAAAGGGAGTGCGATTTAGCTAGCGACCTACGGCGAATCAACCGGAACGCACGAGCGTCCGGTTCAGCCCGACTTGCGATCGACGACGAGGAAAACCTGCTGCCTGTGCTCAGTTTGTGTTACATTGTGGGCTATCGAATTGGGTGTAGAGCCTTTTTCCTTGCCCCTCTTACAAGGACGCGATCATGAAAATGTGGATGTGGTTTGTCTTAAGTTGCGTTTGCTGGATTGCGAATTTGAATGGAGCGGATTTTCCGCCGGGTTTTCAAAAACTGTCGATCGGCGACAAGGCGCCGGACTTTTCGTTGCCTGGAATTGATGGACGAGGATGGTCGCTCGCCGATTTCAAAGATTCGGAAGTGCTGTTGGTTTACTTCACGTCCAATCATTGCCCGGTTTGCCACGCGCAGGACCCACGCTTGATGCAGATGATCAAGCAATTGACGGGGAAGAGTTTGGCAGTGGTAGCGATCAATCCGAATTCAGGCGATGGGTTGCGAACCGATGAACTTGGGTATTCCAAGTACGACGATAGTTTTGAGCACATGAAATTGTATGCCAAGGACGAAGGCTTTACGTTTCCGTATTTGTACGATGGAGAAACGCAAGCGGTGGCAAAAAAGTTTGGATGCATTGCAACCCCGCACGTTTTTGTTTTCGATCGCGGGCGGGTGCTGCGGTACCAGGGATGGCTTGACGATTCCCGGTTTCCGGATGCATCGACAGTAAAGAGGCAGGATGCGAAAGAGGCTGTGGTGGCGCTATTGGAGAACAAACCGGTGCCGGTGTCTGAAACCAAACCGTTTGGCTGTTCCACAAAATGGCGAGAGAAGATTGCTGAAGTGGGTCAGGACAACGAGACTTGGGAGCGCGCCGAAGTCACGGTGGAGAGCATCGATTCTGCGGGGATTGCGAAGTTGGTTAAGAACGACACCAACAAATATCGCCTTTTCAATGTTTGGTCGACGACGTGTGGACCATGTGTGAGCGAGTTCCCGGGGCTGGTGCGCATATCTCGGCGGATGGGGCTACGCGATTTTGAGTTGATCACGATCAGTACCGATTTGCCGAACGATCGCGATCGCGTGTTGGCGTTCCTTGAAAAGAAGCGGGCAGCGCTTCCGAAACGGTTGAAGCCCTCGTTAGAAAAAGAAGGTCGCAAGTCGAACAACGTCCTGTATTCCGAGGCGAGCATGGACAGTTTGATCCAAGCGTTGGATCCGGAATGGACAGGTCCGCAACCGCATACCCTTTTGGTTGCCCCGGGTGGCAAAGTGGAATTCCGTCACACGGGCGAGATGAGCGAAGAGATCTTGTTAGACAAAATTCTCAAAGCGATGGGGACGGGTTACAAGCCTTAGGCGAGTCGTCGTTTTCATCGATGCGATATCCATTGGCTTGCTCGTCGAAAGTGAGCGAGTATTCCGCGATGACGTTTGGGGCTTGCGCTAACTGAGCATCGAGGATCGATTGCATGGTCGCTGCTTGCACGGTTTGTTGCGATGGGCTTGCAGCGTCCATGATAACCAGATGCAGATGGCTTTCATTCGCGTCCAATAGAGTTCGCAAATAGACTTTGACAAGCGGGAAGGGAGTCAGGGCAAGGTCGCTGGCGGCTCGAAACAAATCGTAGGGTGCTTTGTCGGAAAACCCGTACAGCGCGGAGCAGTCTTGGCCCGATGAAAGTTGGAGCACGGTAGGCGCGATTCGCGTTTTTCCGTTCAGCAGAACATAGTGCGGCGTCGCGATGGGTTTGGCCGACGTAGTGAGTGAGTTCATGATTTCTGTTGCTTTGCGATCGAGAATAATCTCGTAAGGGTAACAGAATCAGCGACAAAAGGCGGACAAATGCATTTGGATTTCGACAAACGCTGGGTGCATCGTTGCGTTGGGTTGCCGGAGGTGGAATCGCGGGCTGGGCTAAAAAGCAGCCAGGACTTGGTGGGCGGCGTCGATGGTGTAGTCGATATCTTCAGGGCGATGGGTGCAAGAAAAGAAGAGCGCTTCAAACTGACTGCATGGCATATAGACGCCGCGTTCGATAAGCCCCCAGAAGTACTTTGCAAAAAGCTGGCGATTGGATCGATTGGCGGAGGGCCAATCGATCACGGGCGCTTCGTTGAAGAACAGCGTCATCATGCTTCCCATGCGTTGCATTTGCGATGGGATACCTGCTGCTTGGGCGGCATGGTGAAGGCCATCGGCAAGTCTTTTCGCTTGCGTTTCCAGATATGGGTAAGGGGGATTGTCTCGCAGTATTTTGAGGGTGGTTGCGCCCGCGGCGGTTGCAAGCGGATTGCCTGACAACGTCCCTGCTTGGTAGACTTTGCCAGCGGGCATTACATTGTCCATGATGGATGCTTTACCGCCGTAGGCTGCCAATGGCAGGCCGCCGCCCACGATTTTGCCGAGGGTGGTCATATCCGGAACGATACCGAGCAAGCTTTGGGCGCCCCCGTAGGCGACTCGGAATCCCGTCATCACTTCGTCGAAGATCAGGATAGCGCCGTGCTTGGACGTTTCCTCGCGGAGCGTCTTTAGGAATTCTGAGGTTGGCAAGACTGTGCCCATATTCCCGACGATGGGTTCGAGAATAATGGCAGCGATCTGGTTTGGAAAGAGTTGGAATGCATTGCAAACCGCAGTCGCATCGTTGTATTCCAAAACGAGGGTATCTTTGGAATTGCCCTCGGTAACGCCGGGAGAATCGGGGACACCCAGGGTGGCGGCAGCCGATCCGGCAGCGACCAGCAGGGAATCCACGTGGCCGTGGTAGCAGCCGGCGAATTTGATGATTTTTTCTCTTCCCGTTGTCCCGCGAGCCACTCGAATAGCGCTCATGGTGGCTTCGGTACCGCTGCTTACCAATCGCACGCGTTCGATGCTTGGGACCGCTTGCATGATCAGTTCTGCGAGTTCGGATTCGTTTTCTGTCGGTGCACCAAAGGAAGTGCCGCGAGCCGCAGCCTGTTGGATCGCATCCAGGACTTGGGGATGCGCATGTCCCAGGATCATGGGCCCCCACGATCCGATGTAATCGAGGTAACGGTTTCCGTCGAGGTCGTAGAGAAACTGTTCGGCGGCGTGCGACATGAAGATAGGTTCGCCGCCGACTCCGTGGAAAGCGCGGGCCGGTGAGTTCACACCGCCTGGAATAAGCCGTTTTGCCCGAGCGAAGGCTTCGTGGCTTCGCTGTCTTTTTGCGTTCGAGTTCGACATTTTTGGACGATTAGAGTCAGGGACTACCAGCCCATCACCATGTTGGATTCAATGATGCGGCGAGCTTTTTCTAGATCGGAACCGGTTTCCGACATGTAAAGTCGGATGGCGTGCAATTTGTCACCCGAGGATTTGGCCAGACAATCACGGGCAATCGTACAAATATCGAGTTGTCGCCCTGTCACCCCTAAAATGGCTTTGGAAATAACCCAAGTGTCGCGAGGGCGTTTGGTGATGCGTACGATATCGTCTGAGGGATAGGCATCTCGCAAGACGTCGCGTGCAGCCGCTTCGTCTTTCGCCCAGGTGACAATTATGTGAGAATCTGTTTCTATCTCGAATAATGGCATTTTTGCTTTCCAAGCAACGAGGATGGTTGCAATTCAAAAGATTTTCCGAGATGGTAACAGGCATTTGAAAGTTGCGGAAGGTTTCGCAATCGCGATCGCGCGAATCGTTTAGGATATTGTTCGTTTCCGAGATTTGGCCCCAGACAACATGAGAAGTTATCGTACCCCCATTCTGATTTTCGCAGTCTGCGCGATCGCACTGGGGCCCCTTTTCTCAGGGATGTTTGGCCCGGATTGGCGAGCCCGTTGGATGTTGGCATGGGCTGCGAATGCCTACCAAAACGGAGACCCCGACGACGCTGACATGACGCTTAGGCGTGCGAGCGACCTCTCCACCGCGATCGCCACGGACGAGGATTTTTGGAAACTGAAATTCGAGCTGGTTTTCAACAAAGAAAAGCGGACGCAAGAGGACATTGCGAAGCTCTTTGAGGCGTCCATGACTCTGATTGCCAAGTTGCCCAAAGACCAACGGGCGATCGTTGCCACCGAGGTTGCACAGCGATTTCATTTGCAAAAACTAAATGAGCAAGCGGTAAACTTGATGGAGGCTTTTTACGCTCCCCTATCGGAACGCATCGCAGGAGAGAACAACGATATTGCTTACTTTCGGTCCCTGGCAAAGAAGAATCTCGACGTTGCATTGAAAGAAATCGATGCGGCATTGATCGCCGACGGAACGTCTCGCAAGGAGTACTTGGATACGAAGGCTTGGGTATTGCATGGTCTCCATCGCGATGAAGAGGCCCTGCGATTTGCGAATGAAGCGATAGCGAAGCTCGCCACTGAATTTCGAAAAAAGCTACCCGAAGCCGATCAGAAAGCATTCATGACCCTCTTGTTTCCGGAGATAGAACTCCAGGACAAGCCAGCGGAATCGCGGAAGGAAATGCCCTCGACCGAGGTGCACGCGAGCGACGAATCAAGTGCCTCGCAGAAGGATGGGAGTCGCGGCGGAGACGAGACTAAATCGGATTTGAAAGCGGATTTGAAAGCGGACGCGATAGCCAGAGGGGCAAGCCCGCTCGAGGTCATGCGGGATCTCTTTCCGCATATCAATCCGATCGCCATCGAGGCAGTAGCGAAACAAATAGCGTCGTTGCGTTTCCATCGAGCATGTATTCTCGACGAATTGGGGCGGTATGACGAATCGGATTTGGACTATGCTTGGCTGGATCGGTTCGGATTCACGAATACTTCAGAGATTTTCTGAGGGATGCGGAGCGAGCGAGCGACGACCGCTCCGTTTGCAAATGCGGTTTCACGAACGCTCGACTTCGGATACGATCCAAGCGGTAGTTTCACGATCCCTTTCTCCGAACCGCCCCGTTACCGAGGATTGATTTGGACTTATGAGCGAACTGCACCACGAATGCGGTGTTGCCGCAATCTATCACCTTGCCAATGGCCAAGAGAGTTTGCTCTGCCCCGAAGGTGGACGAGAGGCAATTTCGTACCTGTTACCGCGGATGCTCCAAGATATTCAAAATCGAGGGCAGTTAGCGGCTGGGATGACAACCTACAATCCGAACCGTTCGCTATTGCTGGACACGATCAAAGATATCGGGACAGTCAGCGAAGTGTTTCGTCTTTCGCATCGCGGAAAGCACGAAGCGATCATGGAACATTATTCGGGCCGCGCGGCCATTGGACATGTTCGTTATGCAACCTGTGGACAAGACGACCGCAGTTATGCACAGCCCTTTGAGCGCCAGCACATCCACAAGCACAAGTGGTTCAGTTTCTGTTTCAATGGTCAGCTTGCCAACTACACGGAGCTCAAGAACAAACTAACACTGGAGGGGGAGCACCATTTGGCCCGCGACACCGACACCGAAATCATCATGCATGAGATAGGTCGCGAGTTGAGCAATGGAGCCAGCAGTCGCAGTTTGATCGACGTGTTCGCTGCAGCGGCCAAGAACTTTGATGGCGCGTATTCGTTGGCGCTACTCAATGCCAGTGGTGAGCTTCTGCTTGCTCGCGATCCGTTAGGGATGAAACCGCTTTGCTATGCAATCGATGGCGCCTTGTTTGCCTCTGCTAGCGAAAGCGTTGCTCTTTTGAATCTCGGGTTTGATCGGGCGAGCATCCATTCGGTTCCTCCGGGTTCGGCGGTTTTGGTAACTCCCAACGGCGTCAAGATAGAACAGTTTGCGGTAGCCAAAAATCCGGCCCATTGCTTTTTCGAATGGATCTATTTTGCGAATGTCGCCAGCACGCTCGATGAACGCAGCGTGTACCTTTCTCGCACACGGCTGGGGGAAGAGCTGGCCCGAATCGAGATCGCTCGCAATCAGTTCCCCCTCGACGACGACACGATCGTCGTTCCCGTTCCGGATACCAGCAAAGCGGCTGCGGACTCGATGGCTTATCATTTGAGGGTACCAAGCCGCGAAGGACTGATCCGGAATCGTTACAGCGGCCGTACGTTCATCGAAGGCGGACGCGCTCGCAAAGCCAAAGCTTCGCTGAAGTACACACCGCTACGAGAAGTGCTCGAGGGAAAGCGGGTGATCTTGGTCGAGGATTCGATCGTGCGATCGACCACGATGAAAGTGCTCTTGAGCCGTATTCGAGATATGGGCGGTGCCAAAGAAATTCACGTTCGTGTGGCTTGCCCACCGATTGTTGCCCCCTGTTTTTATGGCATTGATATGTCGACCATCGGGGAACTATTCGCTCCAAAATTTTTGGAGGATGGGATTCTCACCGAAGAGGGTCAAGATCGTATGGCGAGACAACTGGGTTGCGATTCGCTGCGATATTTGCCTATCGATTCCATCGCCCGCGCTATTGATTTGCCCTCGTCGAGTTTATGCCAAGCGTGCATCACGGGTAAATACCCGACACCCTTTGGACAAAAGCTTTATTCGATCGCCCAACAGAACCATCTCGACGGTTCATCTGCGGAAAGAACCTATGAATTGGGACCGGCATTGAGCTAGCATGCGAAGGGCTCATTCCCGTTCGTAGCGGCAAGGCGCGAGACTATTGGCACTCGCTTTAGCGGAACGGTGCAAGCCGTCCGGTCGGAACCTGCAAAGAATCTCTGCGATCTCAGTTATTGCTCTAAGGCGAGCGGCAGGCTGAAACACACCAGCCGTAGTTTGGGACCATCGTCCCGAACTAATAAACGGTCGGGACTAATGAACGGTCGGGACTAATAAACGGTCGGGACTAATGAACGGAAGGGACTAATGAACGGACGGGACGATGGTCCCATCCTACGGGAGTAATGATCCCGCCGCTCGCCTAAAGAGTGACAATCGCGTGCAACCGACGCGAAACATGTGTAGGATATTCTAGAAGTTTCCAAGCCAACTTTGGAATCCGTCCACTCCACCCTATTGCGCGAACCCTAGGCAGAGCGCGATCCAACCTACAAGAGGCATCGAAAATGAATTCGAATTCCTGTCCCGATTGCAGCGTAACACCTAAGAGAACGCTGGCCCGGCGAGACTTTCTGCAGGCGGCAGCCAGTATGGCAGCGATTCCTTTAGCGGCCCGCATGGTTTATGGCGCGCCGGCTCGAAGCGGAAAAGCGGAAACGATCGTGGGAGAGTTTCATGCAAGCCTATCGGAGCAACAACGCTCCGAGATTTGTCGCCCGTACATGGATGCGCTTCGCAGCAAAGTCAATGCGAACTGGCACGTTACCAAACCTACGATTGGAAGCGATTTTTACACGGCTAGCCAACGCGGGATGATCGAGAAGATTGCTCGTGCGGTAACCAGCGAAGAAGGTTACGAACGTTTGCAACGGCAGATGGACGACGACGATGGGGGCTTGGAGGCGTACAGCGTCGCCGTGTTTGGGAACCCTGCCGCCGGAGACTTCCAATGGTTGTTGACGGGCAGGCATCTCACCTTGCGAGCGGACGGGGAGTCGTCACCCAAAACCGCGTTCGGAGGGGGAGTCGTCTACGGTCACGGCGAAGAATCGAGCGCGAAGGACAATATTTTTTATTACCAAACGAAAAAAGTAAACGAAGTCTTTGCTGTATTGGACAAGGATCAAGCAAAGCAAGCGCTGATCTCTACCGCCGCGCCCAAAGAGACAGATCTTCGTATTCAAGGTGAAAAGGGGATGTTCGCTGGCCTCGCGGTTGCCGCCATGAACAAAGAGCAACAAGCTGTCGTGAAAGACTGCTTGAAGACACTGCTTTCGCCATATCGCAAAGAAGATGGAGACGAAGCCTTGAAGTTGATCGATACCGCAGGGGGTATCGATCAGCTACGTTTTGCTTTTTACCAGCAAGAAGATTTAGGCAACGACAAGATTTGGGACATTTGGCGAATCGAAGGGCCGAGCACTGTGATTCATTTTCGCGGCGCTCCCCACGTGCATGCTTACATCAATATCGCTCAAACTTCGTAAGCTGCCGCACGAGAACGGATCTGCCGCGAAACCTTTTTTTCTTTCTTGACCGATTCGGAGCCAGTGGATGTATTCCGGTACTGTGAGTGTTAGATCATTGCTTGCCTTTGGCATCTGTTTGGTGTGCCTTGGCCCCGGCCTAGAACGGTGCGATGCACAATCATCTGTCGCGATGTCAATAGAACAAGCGATCCTTCCGCTCCTGAAAAACTATCAAGGTGACGTGGCTGTGGCCACGTACCATTTCGAAAGCGATACGTCTTGGTCGATCCGTGGGGATAGCGTTATGCCCACGGCCAGTTTGATCAAGTTGCCCATCATGATCGAGGCTTATCGGCAGGCTGCCGCAGGCAAAGTTCAATTGGACAAGCCGATCGTTTTGAAAAAAGAGGACATGGTCCAAGGCTCGGGGATATTGACCAGCCATTTCTCTGCGGGAACGACTCTTTCGTTGCGCGATGCGATTCGCCTCATGATTGTGTATTCGGACAATACCGCTACCAATTTAGTCATCGATGCGATCGGTTTGCCTGCGACAACGGCAGCAATGAAGGAACTTGGGTATCCTGAAACGCAGCTCAACTCCAAGGTTTTTCGACGCGACTTGTCGATAGCGTTGGAACGCAGCGAAAAATATGGTCTTGGGAGCACCACGGCAAACGACATGGTCCGTTTGGCAACCCGGCTGAAACGCGGCGAGCTTGCCAGTCCTGAGGCTACCGCATCGATGCTCGATCATTTGATCCAATGCGATGACAAGTCGAGGTTTCCGTTGCTTTTGCCTGCATCGGTCAAAGTGGCTCATAAGACCGGATCGGTTACCCGAGTTCGGACCGACGCGGGATTGTTGATGGGTCCTGGGTGCACTATTGCCCTCTGCGTGTTGACCGACAACAACAAAGATATTCGCTGGACGGACGACAATGCTGGCAACAAACTGAGTGCCGACATTGCCAAAGCTGTCTATGACTTGCTGGCACCTAAATCGGTCGATACGAATCGCAAACCAACGCAGAGCACTGCGATGCGCATCGGAGCGACTGGCGATATGGTGGAAGCCCTGCAGCGAACCCTCAAATCGAAACTCAACCCGCCGACCAATCTTTCGGTCGACGGCGATTTCGGACCTGCCACCGAAGCTGCCGTGAAAGCTTTTCAAAAGCAATCCGCGCTCGAGGCAACCGGAGTGGTGGACGAAGCAACTTGGACGGCCTTGGGGCCGCT
The DNA here is from genome assembly GCA_031412875.1 of Pirellula sp. Classification (GTDB taxonomy): domain Bacteria; phylum Planctomycetota; class Planctomycetia; order Pirellulales; family Pirellulaceae; genus JBKCUI01. The sequence continues at coordinate 11,899 of JANODW010000729.1, forward strand.
CATCGATCAAGAAAAGCCGCTGCCCTCGCCGCAGTTGGTCAATTCTGAGAAATTGGGAACCCAACCGATTGACGACCCTTATGGTCCACCTCACGTCTCCTGTACCGCTTGGGCGATTGCCCCTCGAACGGGAGACCAAATCATTGCAAGCAAGAATGCGGACAAGCCTGTGCATATCGCGAGCACAACCAAAATCATGACTGCATACATTGTCCTCAAGCTGGCAGAAAAGCATCCGGAAGTCCTGGACGAGAAGGTAACGTTCTCCAAGCGAGCCGACGACACGATCGGCTCGACGTCAGGGGTTCGGGCAGGTGAGAGCTTAAGCGTTCGCGAATTGCTCTACGGGTTGATGCTACCATCGGGCAACGATGCTTCCGTCGCCTTTGCCGAGACCTTTGGAAGACGATTTGGTAATTCGGAGTCCCCGCTTGATGATCAACAATCGTTTGATCGATTCATTGACGAAATGAATCGCAATGCACGCGAGCTCGGGATGTCGCAGACCCATTTCGTGAACCCTCACGGACTGACCGACGATGCGCATTTATCCACCGCTTCGGACCTGTTGAAATTAGCCAAGGCCGCATTGGGATTGCCCCGTTTTCGCGACTACATCACTTGTCGCCAACACGGTTGTGAAGTGACGGGCGCGGGCGGCTATAAACGCAATTTGAAATGGGAAAACACCAATCGGCTTTTGGGTATCGACGGCTATATGGGGATCAAAACGGGGACCACCGATGCGGCGGGCGCTTGTTTGGTGTCATG
>JANODW010000730.1:0-1681 GCA_031412875.1 Pirellula sp.
CAATCGATCACCAATCGATAGAAGCGCGTGGAGAGTTGCCCGGTTAGGTGCACATCGGAAAGATGTGCGATCCGAAGCCCTTCCAAGTCCGGGGGAAGCGATTCAATCGCAAGCCGTTTTCGATTGCGCTGCATGGAAACAATTTGATTCCCTGGCAGCTTTGCCATCCTGCGAAAGCGAGCGCCGTCGATGTACTTTCTGGCATTGCTTTCGGGATATTGAAGCTGCTCGAGATCCTCGTGTTCAAGCAATTGAAAGCGATCTTTAGCGGTAGCAAACTGGGGTCGATCGGCGATCCAGAAGGGGGCGAAAGCGATCGCAAAGGCAGCGACCCCCACGCAATAGATCTTCGTCCCGAGCGTGGATGGATAGAGCATCTTGTTCCATTGCGCAAGATCGTTATCTTTGAAATTCGCTTGTGAGATATTTGCTTGTAGGATATTTGCTTGTGCGAGATTCGCGTCGGCGATTTCGGAGCGTGAAGCATTTGCGACGCTTTGCGAGGCAATCTCGATCGCGACCAATGCCAACGGTAGCATCCCGCATATCAGTACGATCGCCTTCTCGGTACGTTTGATCGTGTTGCGATTCAAACCTGTCGCATTGATACGATTGTAGAGCCAGATCCAAAGGCTGAAATGGCCGATGGCGACGACTGCAATCAGAGCGCCGGCCAAGAAGAAATCGAAGAGCACGCTTCCGCCGCGTTCATTCAGGGGGTTGATGACGATAGTCGATAAGCGTCTCCGTGACGCTCAACAGTTGGTCCAATCGAAAAGGCTTGTAGAGAACGGCTTTGGGATGCAAGCCCGATTGCCTGGCTTTGACGATCGAGTGGCCTGGATCGTAACCAAAGCCAGTCATCAAGGCGATGGGAACGTGGGCCATGAGTTTTTGCAAACGCAGCATCAATTGGTAGCCCGAGTAGTCGGGTAGTTTGATATCCGAGATGATTACATGATAGGGTTGGTCGATGCAATTGCGAACCATCGAGACAGCTTGGTCCCCCTCATGCGCGGTCTCGACGGTGCAGCCGTAACGTTCGAGCAGCGCGTGGGCATCGTTTCGAACTTGTTCGTCCGCATCGACGACGAGAATGCGTTTGCCTTGTAGTTTGGTGTGTTTGTCGCTGTTGCTTCCTGCAGGACTGACGTCGGTGGGGGCTAGCGTTTGGCCGATCTCTTGAATCGAACGTTTAATGCTTCGGGCTTTCGCCAGGACGTCTCTCAAACGCGACACGGTTTCCGTATCGTGTCCAATATATTTTTCCATCAAATGGACCGCATCGAGCAATAGGTCGTCGATGGGCAGCGCGACAGCGGCGTGGATCGCTTCGCAACTCTGCTGAGCGGCGTTGGTCCGCTGCGCCACGAGCAGTTCCAGCGTGTTCAAAGCCACCGCCACATCGCGGGCAAAAATCTCTAAGAACTGTTGGTCGCTGGGCGAGAACGTATCGTACATGGGGCTCTCGACATTGATCGTGCCGATGACGCTTTCATGCAGCAAGATGGGGACCGTCAATGAGCTGCGAGCACCTTTGAAAGCCTCGAGGTATTTGGGGTCGGTGGTGGTGTCTCGGCAGAGGTAGCTCTTTCCACTGGCGGCCACATAACCGGTAACTCCATTGCCTTGTGGGCTGGCCATCAGCCGCCGATCGGCAGCGGTTTGATCGATCCCGACG
>JANODW010000731.1:0-6766 GCA_031412875.1 Pirellula sp.
CCGAACTAACAAACGGACGGGACAATGGTCCCATCCTACGATAGTATTGATCCTGGTGGTCGCTTAGGGGTAATCTTCTACAATCGTCATTTTTTGACGGGTGCGGACTCCCGCAATGGTCTGCTCGCGACCGCTTGGCCACCGGATCTTAATTTGGCATTCTTGTTGTTGGTTCGGAAGGCCAAAAAAAAGGTGAGGTTGCGGGCTAGAGCAATAACTTGACCCGCCGACCAGCTCTTGGAAAATATCAGTTCCACCTAAGCTAATCGTCGCTTGGCATCCAACCCCAGACCGATTGGATTGCGTTCCGATCAAGGAAACGCAAAGCCAGTTGCCAAGGGATGAGTCGTTTCGGAGCAGCGAGGTCGCTTTGTTTTGGTGCGAAACCACCAGGTCCAAGTCCCCGTCCCCATCGAAATCTCCTTGCGATACCCCTCTACCGACATACCGCCCTTCGAAATAGCCTCCTGCCTCTTTTGAGCGATTCAACCATCGCTTTCCATTCCACGAAAAAAGTTGAGGGCGCATATTTTGGTTCGGATTGGCCCCTGAATTGTCGATATGCCCATTCGCCACGAACAGATCCATGAATCCATCGGAATCAAAATCCTGCATCACCGTCCCAAAGGCCAGACGGTCGAGCGTCGGTTCATGTAGGCCGGTATTCCCCGTCACATCTTGAAAGCCAGCTTCCCCTAGATTGGCGTAAAGCGTGTTGGACTCTGAAAAAAAGTGCGTCGAGTAGATGTCCATAAATCCATTGCGATCGAAGTCGTTGCATGCCAGTCCCATGCTGGCTTGAGGATTGCCGAAACGATCGACCGCACATCCGAGCAACCTGGCTCGGTCCTGAAATGGGCCCAGCCCTTCTCGCATGAACAAGAAATTCGGGGTCGCATCGTTGGCGATGTAGAGATCCATCGATCCATCTCGGTTGAAGTCGGCCGCCACAACCCCCAAAGCTCGATTGTCTGGGCCGAACAGCCCTAGTTCTTGCGATCGCTCCTCAAAACTCCCGTCCCCTTGATTGATGTAGCATCCGTCGGGTGCGGGCTCAAATCGATTGGGATTGCAAACGACTAATTCTCCTTTTTCGTTTTTGCATTGCGTGGGATGAAAGGGGTCATACTGGACATAATTGCAAACATACAAATCCAGGTCCCCATCCAAGTCCAAATCTACCCACGCTGCCGACGTGCTCCATCGCTCATCCGCCACGTTTGCCGCTTTGCCAATTTCTTGAAACGTACCGTCCCCGCAGTTCTGCCAAAGGGTATTTGCCCCAAGATTGGTCACATAGATGTCGTCAAACCCATCATTGTTGAAGTCCGCGATCGCCACGCCTTGGCTATACGATGCATCGTGGATGCGACTCGACTGGGTGACGTCTTCGAATTTGCCACCCCGATTCCTGAACAATTGATCCAATGGGTTCTCGTTGGTATCGGTGTGAGAAGCCTGTCCGCCTTGATTCAAATAAAGATCCCAGTTTCCGTCGCGATCGTAATCGATCCAACCGCTGCCTCCGCCGAAACTCTCGCAAAAATGGAGGAGGCCTCGCTCTCCGTTCTGATAGGTATGGTCCAAACCCCAGGAAGCTTGAACCTCCTCAAATCGAATCCCCTGCCCCGAGTTTTCTGCGGCCATTGTTTGCGACCTGTCTCTGGTTGCGGCATCGGTTGCGGCATCGGTTGCAACATTGCCGGATTGAGTATTGCTGGATTGGGTATTGCGGGCCGCGCCGGGTGAGACAGCGGGTGACTTGGGCGGATCCGGCGAACACCCCAGACAGATGAGGCACACGGCTAAGAGCGATAGCCTCGCCAAATACCACTCCCTCTGAGAACCATTCCTCGCGTCATGCATCAACGGGAACTTGCAGTGGATTCTCTTCCAATGAGTCTTTACGTACAGGAAGCACAAGGCAGATAACAAGCTTAGGGATACCGAGCTACTGCTGGACGGGCGCCGCTTCGGGAATATAAGAACTGAGTCGCTCGCGAATGTCCGATGCCATTTTTGGCTGCTGGCATTGTTCCGCAAAGGTCGCAAGCCTCTCATAGAAGGTCCGTTCAAGGGAAAATACTTTCGTCGATTTGTTGAGTTGTTTGGTCAGTTCGCTGCCGAGCAATCCGATCTCCGAGTCTTTCTGTACTTCCGGTAGCTTCCCCAGAAGTCGAAAGACGGTCGAGCGGGTCAAGTAGGCTTGCCAGTCCAAAGGCTCCAATTCAATAGCTCGATCGCAACATTCTTTGGATTTCGGATACTCCATGCGTGCGCTGTGCAACCAAGCTTTTGCTCGCCAGTATCGATTGTCTTTTTGGAAGTTCGCGGTCGCATTGGTGAGCAGTGAATCGACCGCCTCTTCGTCGCCACGGTCGATTTCGCGTTCTACCCGAGCTGCAGCAACCTCTGCATTATTCGGGAAATCGACCGACAGTCTTTTTAAGTCGCTATCTATTTTCTTTCTGTTTTCCAACTGCTCCGACTCGTCCGTGGGACTGGTGGGCTCGATGCGAGCGAGCAACGTGATGTGACTCAATACGGCTGGGACCAAAAAAAGTTCTTGCGTTGGATAGGTTTTGAGCCATCGTTGATTCGTTTCAAAGGCATCGCCGAATCGCAGCTTTTCTGCACCGAAAAGATAGGCATAGGTGGTGATGGTGGCGCATCCATCGCGAATACCACGATTTGCTTCACTGCGAATCTTGGGCGTGTTGCGGGTCATGGTCCAAAAGAACAGGAGCCTTTCATGGGCCTCCGCATTCGAGGGATCGCGATTGCGAATTTTCTCGCATGTTTCGATCGAGCCCAACGGATCGTTCAAATCTTCATATTGAAGATAGCTCAGCTTGAGCAACGCGCTGATCGGCGCATTGGATGGCATTTCCAACAGGTATCCCGCCGTGCGGGTTTTGTCCCCTTTTTGCTCGGCAGCATGAGCGGCCAAGAGGAACGGCTCAAAACGCGTGGGTTGCAGCAGCCCCCATTGAACGGCTAGCAGTTCCAGAGCGTTCCAGTCGTTCGATTGGCTGGCCGCCAAACAGGCTTCTTCGAGCCTATGGGCCTCGCGCTCATGGATCCATTGATAACCTACCAATACCAATCCCAAGCATCCGATCCCCAAAAAGGCAAACCAGATCCAACGTCTTACTCCTAGGAACGTGCCACTCGCTTCGAACTCTTTCGTCTTGACGCGACTGGGACCCGTGGGCTTGTTGAGCCCGGTGGGCCCTGTGGCCTTATTTGGCTTGATGGATTTCGTTGAACGCGATTTCATAAATCAAAAACAGATCTATTCGGGGACTCAGCTAAAACGCCATGACCGAGCTACGCCGGCTCGATCACCGACCCACTTCTCAACAAACCTTTTTCCATCCCGTTTAAAACCGGATACTGGCGGTTATGATTGCGTAAGCACCGGTCGAATGGCATCGACAAATAGCCTCATCGGTAAACAGCGTCATCGAAAACCATTTTGAAACCATTGTAAAACAATTGTCTCTCTTTGTTCCCTCACAAACCGCAGCCCGGGTGCAATAATCCGACAATTGTTTGAAGAAGCCATCTTCTTTGCCACCCTTCTTTGCGGTCTTATTCGCAATGGGCTTGGGTCCTTTCCATGGAAAACAGGAGCGAACGATTGATTCCCAAACGAACCGTGCTGGTCGGGCTTGGCCTACTGCTTGTTGCCGGCTTGATCACCCTATTCCTTGCCCAAAACCTTGCCAGAAAGCCCACCGTCGAGCAACTTAAAAAGGCATTCGAAGCGGCCGATTTCCCGACCGCTCGCGAAGTGGGGCTCAAGTTGTTGGCGACCGATCTGAAATCGGATTGGGTATTGATGAAGACCGCAGAATCCTGCCAACAGCTTCAACAACTCGACGAAGCGCTGCAGCTCTACGATCAAGTATCCGAAGGGGAACGCGGTCAAGCCTCCGTGGCGCGCTGGGCCGCTGCCGAAGTCCTCTTCTTTCAAGGAAAAATGACTCCCTGCCTCAAGCGATTAGAAAAAAGCATCGAGCTGGATAGCATGAACGATCGGGCTCGCGAACGCCTGATCGAAACCCTCCATTTGGCTGGTCGACGCTGGGAAGCTCTCGCCGTGATGGGACACTTTGCCCGGCGAGACAACTGGCAATTTGACAGGATGCTCGCACTCGGAAACCCGGTCAAACCGATCGAGAACGAACGCGAACTCTTGCGATTTTTGGAAGCCGACCCATTGGACTCCCTCCCAAAACTCGGACTGGGGCGAACCCGTGTGCGAGAGGGCAAATTCAATGAAGCGGAGCCGCTCCTAAACGAAGTCATCAAACAATATCCGGACGTCATCGAGGCACACGTTCAGTTAGGAAAAGTCCTATTGGCGATTCGTCCAGACTCCATTCCCACGTGGGAGAAAAGCTTGCCGAAAAGTGCCGGCTCGCATCCTGATATATGGTGGATTCGGGGCGAATGGTGCCGCAATGCAATTCAGTTCGCGCCCGCAGCGCGTTGCTACAGCGAAGCCCTGCGTCTCGATCCGGACCATGCAGCCGCCAACTACGGCATGGCCCAATCGCTCGTTCGCCTGGATCGAGAAGAGGAGTCCACTCTCTTTGCAAAACGCGTCGCTATTATCGAACAGTTGACCGTGGCATTGGATCAAGTGAATCCTCAAACCAAGTACTTGCCTCCGATGGAGACCGTCGCTGAAAAAACATACGAACTGGGCCGACAAGCAGAATCGTGGGCTTGGACGAGGCTTGGCCTCACCATCAATGCTCGTTCCAAAACGCTCATTAAACTTTCGGATGAGCTGAAAAAAAGGTCAGGCCCCCTGATGGAACTTCGCTCCGCCAACGGATGGACCATCCGCAGCGACAAGTACCGCGATCTCCCCTTGCCCGATTGGGACAAAGCACCGTCAAGCGGCAATGCCAAGAGTAATTCAGCGGCAGAAGACATCCCATCCAGCGCATCGGACTCGTTGTTCCAGGAAGCGGCGCCCGGTCTGGACTTTGTTTACTTTGCATCGCGTCAGCCTCCCATCGTAGGGCGCCGGATGTTCGAATCCACCGGCGGTGGGATCGGAGTGTTGGATTTCGATCGGGATGGATGGCCCGACTTGTTCTTTGCTCAAGGCACCACCTGGCCTGTTGATGGATTGGATACGGCTCATTGCGATCGGCTGCTTCGCAATCGCGGTCCCTTCCTGAGTCCGGGGTCGGCTCGCTTTGAGGATGTGTCGGGTCAAGCTGGCATACGGGAAGCGGCCTTCGGTCAAGGCGTCGCGGTGGGGGACATCAATAGCGATGGTTTTGATGATGTCTACGTTGCAAATGTTGGCAAAAACCAATGGTGGATCAATCGAGGGGACGGTACGTTCCAAGATGGCACGGCCGTGCTCGATTCCCCCGATGAAGCTTGGACGGTGAGCGTCTTTATCGCTGATCTCAATGGCGACGGCTTAGCCGAAGCGTACGATGCAAGGTATGTCGAAGGCAATAATGTCTACGAACGATTGTGCAACGTGAATGGGCAACCAAGAACGTGCCCGCCCACTGTCTTCACACCCTCGAAAGGTCGATTGCTCACCCCCACCGATCAAGGCACCTTGACCGATATCAGCATGGCCACCATGGGAGAGTCGGTTCACGAGGGCAACGCGCTGGGCGTCGTAGTGTTTCGTCAACAGGATGAGAACTTGCCAAGCATCTTTGTCGGCAACGACCAAATTGCAAACCTTTATCTCAAACCCCAACCCTCGAAGGAAGCGCCGTTGGGACTGGTATACGAAGACGAAGCGTTGCCACGCGGTCTGGCTTTTGATTCCTTAGGGCGAGCGCAAGCATGCATGGGTATCGCCTCGGGAGACGTCGACCAAGATGGCAGGTTGGATCTGTTGGTGACCAACTTTTTGGGAGAGTACAACACGCTCTACCTCCAAAAAGAAGATGGCTTCTTTCAAGATTCCAGCAATGCGGCCAAGCTGGTCGCTCCGAGTCTCGATATGCTCGGTTTCGGAGCCCAGTTTTTAGATGCGGACTTGAACGGCACATTGGATTTGGTCCTCGTCAACGGGCATATCGATGACCTAACGCACGCCGACAGGCCTTTCCGAATGAGGCCCCAATTCTTCTTAGGAAATCAGGCCGGAGTGTTTGCCGAGCAACTGCTTCCAAACGATCCCTTTTTTGCCAAGCCCGCGCTCGGTCGAGCATTGGCCCTCATCGACTGCAATCGCGACGGGCGTCTGGACTTTGTCACGACGGACTTGGAGGCAACCTCAAAACTGATGCAAAACGTCGGTCGCGATGGCAACTTTATCGACTTCAAATGCATCGGTACCACGTCTCATCGAGACGCCATCGGAACCATCATCACCATCCAGATGGGCGAATCCAAACGAACGTTGCAATTGGTTGCCGGCTGTGGATACCTTGTTTCCAATGAAAAACTGATTCACTTTGGCGTTGGTGCGAGCAAGCAAATAGACTCCGTCGTGGTGTCTTGGCCATCCGGTCAGTCGCAGCGGTTTGAAAATATCCCAACCAACGTTCACTACCAACTCGTCGAGGGCCAAGGACTCTTCCCATTAATGGAGCCACAATAAGGCGAACGGCAGGATCATTACTACCGTAGGATGGGACCATTGTCCCGTTCGTTTTTTCGTTTGTTCGTTTTTTCGTTTGTTTGTTCGTTCGGGACAATGGTCCCAAACTACATTCGCTACTCTTGTTGCTCGACCACGAAAAGCTGGTCCATCTTTGGTTGTGGGACT
>JANODW010000732.1:0-11201 GCA_031412875.1 Pirellula sp.
TGAAGTTGCCACTGGACCGCGCTAGCGATAAGTGTGTCGCCTGTCACGATCTCGACAATAGTCCCGAATTCAAGTTCGAGACGCATTGGGACAAAGTCAAGCACTACGGCAAAGATTAGAGGCTCGTCGCGTTGCCGATTGCCTGCGACGCGGGCCAGCGAGTTCGATGGCTGCAGTTCTGTTTCGTTCTGTTTCGTGATCTTCAGTTATAATGGACCGGAGTATAGCCGCCGCGGAATGCTCCCTGCATTTCGTCCCTCGAAGCACTAGCGATTCAATGTTCGAAACGATACGAAAGTATGCCATAACGCATCGAACCCATTATGAATATTCATCGCCCAGTTCGCTTTGCCACAACCAAATGCACCTGCGGCCTAGAGATTTGTCGTATCAGAGTGTGCATCAATCGCACGTCGCGATTTCTCCCGTGCCAGATTCCCGGTTCCAGTGGCTCGATAGTTTTGGCAACCGTACGGAATTCTTTAGCATTGAACATTTGCATCCGCACTTGACCGTGACTTCCAAGTCGATTGTGGATCGTGGTCGTCTGGAATATGAATCCGAGCATTCACCGACATGGGAGCAAGTAGCATCGTCGGTTCGAAGCCCTGGAGGGGACGACGATCGGCATGCAGTCGAGTTTCTCTATGACTCGCGCCATTGCCAGCGGGGCAAGGTCTTTCTCGACTTTGCAAAGGGAATTGCCGAAGACAAACGGAGCTTCGTCGAGTGCGTCCAATTGTTGAACGCCAGAATCTATCAAGAAATGGAGTATTCGCCTGACGCAACGCAAGTATCCACCAAGCCCTCCGAAGCGTTGGAAAGGAAGCAAGGGGTTTGTCAAGATTTTGCACAGATCGCAATATGCTGCCTGCGATCGCTGGGGATTCCAGCCCGTTACGTGAGCGGATATCTGCTGACGCACCCGGCGCCGGGCAAGGAAAAATTGATCGGCGCCGATGCATCGCACGCGTGGCTTAGCGCGTATGCAGGTGACTTGGGCTGGATCGACTTCGACCCCACCAACAACCTCATCCCAGGGGTGGAGCACATTACCGTGGCATGGGGACGCGACTATGCAGACGTAGCCCCCATTCATGGCGTGTTTGTTGGAGGGGGATACACGCAGTTATCGGTGTCTGTCGACGTGCAACCGATGGACGAGAGTGAGGCTTAGTTTTGATAGATTAACGGAGCGTTTTGCTGTTGATGGATTTGATTGCACAAGTCCGCGGAGATGCGAAGCTCGCGAGCCAATTGGCGAAGGTAATCGGCTTCTTCTTTGGTATCGAGTCGGATTGCCATCAGCGAGATGCCATAAGCCTTCTGCTCCAAGCCTATCGGCAGAGCATCGGCGTACTGAGCCACGTCGAGCGGTCGAGCAAATTCAGCGCGGAGGAACTGAATGGTTTCAGGGGAGGTGTCGCCGACTTGTTCGAGGATATTTTTTTGCTCGTCTTCGGAAATCTCTCCGTCGACTTTGGCGGCATTGATCATAGCGCGGATTAATAAGATCGCTTGATCGTTTTGCGAAAGGGGCGCGGGCTTGGGGACACTGATGTTGATCTTAGGTTCTTGTCGCTGACGCTGGCCGAAGATGTCGGTTGGGAGCTGTGTCGATTGCGGCGGAGTCGGACGTTGGGGTTGTTGGGCTTGCGTTGGCCGACCGGCGCTGGCATCTCGTCCCACACCGAGCATATCCTCGAGTTGTTCTGGACTCATCGGTCTATTGCCGGCGTTGGTACCGCGAGAATTGGCTTGCGGAGCGGGCGCTTGGCTTCCCCCCAAAATGTCGGCAAGAATATCTGCAGCGCCACCCCTACGTTGTCCGCCTGACTTGCCGCCACCGAGCAAACTCCCCAGGATATCAATTGCATTCATCGAAATCACTCCTCGAATAAGTCAAATCCATTAAATCAAATCCAAACTTGCAATCTTACCAAAATGCAATCGCAATGCGAATGTGGCGGCCTACATCAAATTCCTATTCAACGAGATCCACGCATGGGTATTGAAAGAAGAATCGAGTACAATCGGTGCTGGAATTAGACTTTCTCGCTCCAAGCTACCAAGGAAAGCTCATTCAATAGCCTGAATGATTGAGTTGATATGTTGAATCACTTTCTCAAAGGATGCCCGCGGCTGATAGGCGTATTGTTTTGTAGCGCTTGGGTCTTGAGTATCGTTTGGTCATCCCAAGCGTTTGGCCAAGACAAAGTGGGCGGCAAAAACGCAGTGCCCAAGAGCGCTTCGAAGCTTCGGTTCGAACCGCGCGAGTTGGAAAAGAAAGTGTCTCAGCTTTCGGCGGATTTGGATGCAACCAAGCAAGCGGTACGAGACCAAGCCGAGGCGGAGCTTTTGGAGCTTGGGCCGAGTGTGGTCGAGTACTTGCCTCCTATAGGCACGGATGCTTCGCCGGAGTGGAGAATGCGAATCGAACGTCTTCGCGATTCCTTTTCAAAACTTGAGATGCAGCAGATAACGCTTTCATCGAAAGTGACGCTCGGTGGAAACATGACTGCTCGCGAAGCGTTGAATAGGATTGCAGACGAGACCGGCAACAAGTTTCAACTGGGAGACGCACCCAATTTAGATCGTGAAGTGGTGACCGACTTTGAAGCGACTCCCTTTTGGGAAGCATTTGACGAGGTGGTCGATCAAATCGAGATGACGGTCGCCCCTGGGGATGGAGAAGCGATGCAGCTCGTTCCTCGAGCGCCCAATGCACCGCTCCGCATTTCGACCGCGGGTTATTCGGGGGTTTTTCGTATTGAGCCTCTGACGGTTCAGAAGACATATCAATTGCAAGACCCTGGACGAAGCACGCTTCAGATCACCGTTTTGTTGTCTTGGGAGCCAAGGCTGTCGCCAGTATTTGTGAAGTTCCCGATGGAGTCGATGAAGTTGATTTGTGACGATGGTCAAGAGTTGCAATCGAAGATGACTGCGGAGGAAACCGAGTTCACTCCCACGGGCGGCTCTCAATTGCAGTTGTCCTTGGATTTCGTGCTACCTGAACGGCCGGCCAAAAAAATCGTCAAGTGGCAAGGGAATGTCTTTGTATCCATTCCCGGCAAACCCGCTACCCTTGAATTCGTGGACTTGACCAAAGAGGGAGCCAAAACAGCCACCGTTGGGAACCTCAAAGTGGTGCTGGAAAAGGCCCGAAAGAATCGCGACATCTATGAAGTGCTCGTTGGACTCTCGCAGTCTTCCCCAGAGCAGTCCGGGGACGCTTTTCGAGGCTGGGCGAATACGCATGAAGCGTTTCTCATGGACAAGAACAACAAACGATTAGAACATGTGGGGTGGTCCACGACCCGGATGAGCGACAAGGACGTCGGGTTGTCGTATTTGTTTGATGTCGAAAAAGGTTTGGATGGGTGCAAGTTTATGTATCGCGCCCCCGGCAGCATTGTCGACCAAACGATCGAATTCGTATTGGAAGATGTGCCGCTACCGTGATGCAATTGAATTGGGACCCCGAGGTCGAAGCGCCGGCTACGATTGCGGTCATTGGAGCAGGACCCGTAGGGATCGAAACGGCCATCTACGGAAGATTCCTTGGTTACTTTGTCTCGATTTTTGAGCAGCGTCGTGTCGCGCACAGGATGTTGGATTGGCATGATCGACCGCTCGACGTAACGGTCGAGCAGTGCACGACTCCGATGGGACATGCTGCCATTGCAGCGCAGTACCCTGAATACCAACGCCGAGCACCCGGCGACGTATACACCGGTCGCAGTTATGCCGAAGAGTATCTGCTGCCGCTTGCAAAGACCGACTTGCTATTTGATGACATCCATTTTTTGAGCCCGGTCGCAGACGTCTCACGCTATCGCACGCGGATCACCGACAAGATCGAATCCCAAGAGCGATGCAACGATGAATTCCGAATCCTGGTGGAAGGGCGGCACCGTGGTCCATGGATATCGCGGGCAGATGTGGTGGTGGATTGCCGTGGGACGGCCCACACGAAGTCGGGAATCGGACCTGGTGGTGGTCTGGCTATCGGAGAATCGGAACTGCGAGCGACCTTTCTTTTGCATGGGCCAAGGGATCGCAAGTTTGAACCCAAATCGATCCATGGGAAACATGTGTGCTTGGTCGGCCAATCGATTCATGCAGTCCACTTTGCGATGGGGTTTTTGGAGCGATTTGGTTCCGATCCGAGCAGCCGATTAACCTGGGCCGTGCGTCCGGATCGCCGTTTTGACACTCCGGCGTTTGCAAACGCATGGACGCGAGCGAAAGAGGGATCGTTCAGCAATTTGGTATTGGTCGAAACACTCGGTATCGAGCAAATCCAACGCAACGAAGCTGGCAATTATTTGCTCAAATTCGTTCGCGATGACGAATCGACCATGGAGATGCAGTGCGACGCGGTTGCATCGATGACCGAGGGTCGAGAGAGCTCGATTTCCAGCGAGCTCGGAGCGACAGCCCTACAGGAAACGGAAGCCATTCCATCGTGGGTCGCGCAGGAACCGGGATTTTATATGCTCCGCGGAGGAAACATCGAGGACGGAGCGGGAGTTGGATTATCCGACGCGTTCGAAAGCATTCGCCAACTCTTTGCACTGTTGGCCGGAAGGCAGGACCTGGATCTCTACGATATCATTTCCAAACAGCAGAGCGCGTCCGGCAAACCGTAGTTGGACTGCGGTTTCTGAGCAGGCTCACTTGGGATGGTTGCAATGAAGTTTGGCGCAGTGATCTTTGATTTGGATGGTACGTTGCTCGACTCGCTCGAGGATATTGCAACGGCCGCAAATTCCGTTCTCTCGGAATTAGGGAAACCGACCTATCCTATTGTCCAATACAAGGAGCTAGTGGGCGATGGACTCGCGATGCTTTTCGAGCGAGCGTTGCCGGAGTGCGCGACCGACTTGAAATTGAGGTCGCATTGCATGGATCTCTTTGAGACAGCATACTCGCAGTGCTGGCACAATCGTTCCAGGCCCTACGATGGGATTGAGGACCTCTTAAAAAAACTGGCCCAGCAAGACATCAGATTAGCGGTCCTATCGAATAAAGCAGATGCGTTCACCAAACGCTGCATCGAGCATTTCTTCGGAAACGTTGTTTTCTTCAGCGTTTTGGGGCAAACAGATCGGTTCCCCCGGAAACCTGACCCGTCGAGCGCCAAATGGTTAGCGAGCCATTTGGCTATTGATATCAATCGTATCGCTTACGTCGGTGATACGAACACCGACATGAAAACTGCACTGGGGGCTGGCCTTTTCGCGATTGGAGTGACATGGGGTTTTCGTTCCGAAAGAGAGCTGCTAGCCGCAGGGGCCAAGCAGATCTGCAACGAAGTCGGTCAATTGTCCGACCTGTTGCTCGGATCCTAAGAGACCCTCTACCTTTCGCTTCCGTGATGGACTCTGTCCAAGTGTGCAGGAATCTATGAAACCAGCCAATCCAGCTCAACGTTCCTCGGAACAATCCAAACAAGAAGAGTTCGAAGTCATCAAACGGCGGATGCACCAAAGACTGGTCGACAAAATCGACTTGTCTCGTGTAGGGGACCTCAAGGGAGAGTCCTTCCGCAGAGAGATCCGACTGGTCGTTGAACATTTGTGCGACAGCGAGAACACGTTTCTCAACAGGTCCGAGCGGGACAAGATCGTTGACGAAGTCCTGGACGAAACGTTGGGATTGGGCCCGTTGGAATTTTTGCTCAAGGATCCCTCGATCAGCGATATTCTGATCAATGGACCGAAGAATATTTTCGTCGAGCGTCGTGGTCAGCTTGAAAAAACCGATGTCGAGTTTCGCGACAACGGTCACCTGATGCAGATCATCGATCGGATTGTCTCGAAAGTGGGACGGCGCGTTGACGAGACGTGCCCGATGGTCGACGCGCGTTTGGAGGATGGGTCTCGAGTCAATGCAATCATACCGCCGCTGGCTTTGGACGGCGCGTGTGTCTCCATTCGCCGATTCGGTTCCAATCCGGTCAAACTAGAAGGTCTTTTGAATTTCAAAGCATTCACACCCGAAATGGTGATGCTGCTCGAGGGTTGCATCAAAGCTCGGTTGAACATCATTATCAGCGGTGGCACAGGATCCGGAAAAACAACGTTGCTCAACACGCTCAGCAGCTTCATCCAGAACGACCAACGCGTCGTGACGATTGAAGATGCCGCGGAGTTGCAACTGCAACAGGAGCACGTTGTTCGGCTCGAAACGCGTCCATCGAACATTGAAGGGACCGGCGCGATTACCGCTACGGATCTCGTACGCAATGCGCTGCGTATGCGTCCTGAACGCATCATCATCGGAGAATGCCGAGGTGGTGAAACGCTGGACATGCTTCAAGCGATGAATACTGGCCACGATGGATCGATGACGACCGTTCACTCCAATTCACCGCGAGACGCCATCGCGAGATTGGAGACGCTGGTAATGATGGCCGGCTACGACTTGCCCATCAAAGCGATCCGCCAGCAGGTGGCAGGAGCGGTAGACGTCATCATTCAGGCAAACCGTTTGCAAGGCGGTCCTCGCCGCGTGATGAACATCACCGAAGTTCAGGGGATGGAGCAGGACACGGTAGTTCTGCAAGATATCTATCGATTTGTACAAGAGGGCGTGGACGAAAACGGGAAAGCGCACGGTTACTTCGAAGCGACCGGTGTGCGACCGTCGTTCATGCCGAGATTGGAGTCCGCCGGGATTCGACTTCCTGCAAGTGCATTCCGCCAACGCATAATGATGAGGGCCTAGAGCGATGATGACACTGATTATTGCCTTATCGGTCGGGGTGTGCGCGGCCGCATTTGTAGGTGCCGTGGCGATGATGCTTCGGGGCGATGAGAGCTCCATGGCTGAAGACCGATTGTCCACGTTGACTGCGCGCAGCAGGAACGACCGAAACGGTGGCGATACCGAATCGTTGACATTGAGAAGTCCGCTCGAGGGTACCACGAACTTCCTCGAGCAATGGATGACCAGTCAATTCAATATGAAGGTGACGTTGGAGCAGGCGGGGATGAAGATCCCATTGAGCAAATTCGCGTTGCTCTGCGCTGGCTTGGCGGGTGTGGGTACGATCGCCTGTTTGTTCGCTCCCATCCCATGGTTTATCGCGCCGGTCGCAGGCATCATCCTTTTTTTCCTCCCGTTCTTCTACGTGAGTTTTAAGAAGAAGCGACGTATTAATAATTTCAACAAGCAGCTACCCGAAGCGCTGGAAATGTTGAGCCGTTCGTTGAGGGCAGGCCACTCCTTGGGCGCTGGCTTTGGACTCATCGCAGAGGAAATGCCCGACCCACTAGCAAGGGAATTTGGGCGATGTTTCGAAGAGCAAAATTTCGGAGTTTCGCTTGAGCAGTCTTTAGAATCCATGACGCAACGCATCCCGAATCTCGATCTTCGGTTCTTTGCAACGGCTGTGATTCTCCAACGGCAAACCGGTGGTGACTTGGCGGAAATATTGGACAAAATCGGCAATCTCGTCCGGGCTCGCTACAGGCTGGCCGGTCAGATTCAAGCCTTGACGGGCGAAGGGCGGCTTTCCGGTATCGTCTTGTTGGCGTTGCCCCCGGGACTGTTCACGGCCATGTTGTTTTTGAACAAAGAATACATCATGAAGTTGTTTACCGACCCGATGGGCCAATGGTTGTTGGGGGGTGCAATCGTCATGCAGTTCCTCGGTGCATTGGTTATCCGCAAGATCATCGACATCAAAGTTTAGAGCGACTCCACCCTCTGCGTAACGCCCCATTTTTCAGGAACGAAAATCGTGTTGATTCTGGCTGCTTTCGATTCGAGACTCATTGTCGTGATCACTGTGTTCTTAGCAGCGGTCACCTTCTTCTGGTTTGCGATCGACTTTCTGGGCAAGGATGACAAATCCAATGCCGAAAGCCGGCTGGACATGTTGAGTGTGTCGATTCGGAAAGGGACGGACAATAAAGAGTCAAAGAAGGAGATGCTTGCCAAGGCCTTTGAGAAAGCTGCTCCGGCCGTCGCAAAGCATTTGCAACCCAAGACCGAAGAGGAAGTTGGCAAACTCAAAGTCCGCCTATCCGAAGCAGGATTTCGCACGGAGGGCGCAAGCGGGGTTTTCCTGACGTTGAAAGTCTTGGTAGCGTTGGGTGGGTTGAGCTTGGCGGGCGGGATTACCGCGCTGACGATGGGCCTCAGTTCGACTGTGTTGATTCGAGCGGTCCTGGGAGGTGGCATCGCATTTTTCTTGCCCGAAATGATTCTCGACTACCTTCGTTCATGCAGAAAAAAACAGATCACCCTTGGTCTGCCTGATGCTCTCGACTTGCTCGTGGTGAGCGTCGAAGCAGGCTTGGGTTTGGACCAGGGGATCAAGAAGGTCTCGGATGAAATGCGCAGCTCTTATCGCATCCTATCCGATGAGCTGCAGTTGAGCACTCTGCATTTGCAGATGGGGCGGGCACGCGCGGCGGTGCTGCAAGACCTCGGCAATCGCACTGGGGTGGAGGATTTGCGCACCCTGGCTTCGTTGCTCATCCAAGCGGACAAATTCGGATCGGGGGTCGCCCAAGCGTTGCGTGTTCAGAGCGAATCGATGCGAATCAAACGCCAGCAGATCGCAGAAGAAAAGGCCGCGAAGACGGCGGTAAAACTGATTTTCCCGCTCGTCCTTTTTATCTTCCCGGGAGTGTTCGTGGTGCTGGTAGGACCAGCAGCCATTCAAATGGTTCGAGAAATGTTTCCGGCCATGCAAGGCAGGTAAATCGCTGCCGGTTGGATTACTTGACCGGCTCGCTTTTCTTGCCCGATTGGATTGCGAAAATCCGATTTCGGTTGGCAATGAACATGGTATCGTTGGCCGCGATCGGGGTCGTATAAAGGGCCGAACCCAAATTGATCTCGCTGATCATTGGGATTGCATCGGCAACCTCTAACTTGAGGATGGTGATGTCACCATCTTCGTCTCCGATGAAAACTTTTCCGTCTGCGATCAGCGGAGACGCCCATGAAGCGGCGAGCATGTCGTGCGTCCAATAGGCCACCCCGGTTTTGGCATTGAGGCAATGGAGCACGCCGGAAAAGTCTGCGACATACAGAAGATTGTTTTTGATGGCGACGGTACCGCACGTGCGGTGCATGGTGGTTTCGAAATTCTTGGGATCGTTCCCCACGTAGTGCCAAACGGCGGCGGAGTTCGGATTGTCTCTCTCGACGTCACCCTCGGCTGCCACCATCGCTTGTTTGCGTTTGGGGGCGATCGGTTTGGTCATGTCTTTGGAATTGAAAACCAGAGTCGGGCTAACGTCTCCCCGTTTGTTTGGATCGATACACCAAAGGTGCCCGGCTCCTTCGCCGTGTTCTGGATCCTCTCCAACCGCGACGTAGACCAATCCGTCGTAAACCACGGGAGTGGCAATAATGTGATTGCGAGTTGCGCCGTTGAGGCGATAGACGGAGTCTTTGGGATTGCAATCAAACTTCCAGAGGAGTTTGGATTGGCTTCCATCCCCTTTTTGATCAAAGCTGTAGAGCCAGCCATCGCCGCCGCCAAAGATGACTTGGTTGACACCGCCAAGAGTGGCTGCAGCGGGTGAAGACCATTGTCCGTGGAGCACATTTCCCAGAGGGGAGTTATCGGTCCACTGCACCGCTCCGGTCTTCTTGTTGACGCAGATAAAGCTGGGAGCTTTTTCTTCGGGCACGGTCAAGTGACCGTCGTCGACACCGTTGGCGGTGTTCACGTAGAGATAGTCGCCCACGGCGGTGACGGAGCAACTGCACATGTTATGTTGCGAGACATTCAATTCCGCCATCATATCGAGTTTCCATACGACGTCGGCTTCATCTTTGTTTTCGTTTGGCTCTTTGTTAAAAGGCCCGTCGTTTTCGTTGTCGAGAAAGCCGTCTGTGTCCAAGCAGACCACTTCGCCACGGCTGGTGACGTACCACAAGCGGTCCCCCTCGATCATCGGTGCGCAGCAGATACCTTGGTTGGGCCAATCGTTAACACGCCCTGCAGGCAATTTTTCGCTGCTGTGCTGCCACAGCATTTTGCCATCCTTCTCGTCGAAACAGAGCAGCACACCCAAATCGATCGAGTTGGGATAGCGTTTGATGTAGCCGTTTCCGTTGTTGGTACCGACGTAGACTTTGTTGTTGGCGACTACGGGGTTGCCGTAGGTCTCGGAACCCAGGGGCATCGACCATCGGATATTCTCTCCGGTCTTAAAATTGAATTTGGTGGGCAATGGCCCGGAGTCGGGAACATTGTTGCGCTCTGGAGAGCCGCCCCATTGCGGCCAGTCCCTTGCGCCGACGTTCATTTTGGCGATCCCCGCCTTGGCAATTGCGGTGGGGTCAAAGTCATCGGACAAAGCCCAATCGGCCCCCAAACAACCAAACGTGATAATTGGGATGAGCAGAAGTCGCTTTGCAGCCAGTCGCATAGGAGATGCCTTGTTCGGAGGGTAAAAGTTGTAATCAGGCCAGGCACAGCCGAGACCTTTTTGATGGTAGGGTGAGTGTCCGAATTATAGCGTATCAGGTAGGGATCAGGGAATAGAGCGGCGGTGGCTCGACTTTTTCGAAGAGGTCGGAAGATGGATGCAAAAGTAGTTTTTCTTTGGTTCGGATGTTGCAATTTCGTTGCTTGCTCGCAAACCAAGGCCAAAATACAATGGGTTACCCTGGAACCGCTTACTTCCAAGCCCGTCCCCTCTTTATCCAACCAGAATGCTTTCGATCTATGACTAATCAAACTTTTCGCCGTGAATTCATTTTGAACACTGCGGCTGGCCTTGGCGCAACATTAGCTATGCCAAAGCTGTCCGCATTCGCGCAGGGAGAAAAGGCCAAGCCATTCAAGATTTCGTTGGCCCAATGGTCGCTGCACAAAACGCTCCAACAAAAGAAACTGGATAATCTAGACTTTGCCAAGGTCGCCAAAGAGAAATTTGGTATTGAAGCCGTCGAGTATGTGAACCAATTCTTCAAAGACAAAGCCAAGGACGAAACGTACTTGGCAGAGATGAAAAAACGAACGGGCGATCTGGGCGTCACGAACGTTTTGATCATGGTGGACGGCGAAGGAGAGTTGGGCGACACCGACGAGCAAAAGAGAACCAAGGCGGTCGAGAATCATTACAAGTGGGTCGATGCTGCCAAGTATCTTGGATGCCATTCCATTCGAGTCAACGCAGGAACCAAGGCGGATTATGAAGAGGGCAAGAAGCTTGCAGCCG
>JANODW010000733.1:0-11909 GCA_031412875.1 Pirellula sp.
GATCTTCAAAGATTCCAATCGTGCCAGAAGTGTTTTCTCCAATGGCATCGATTCGAACTCCGCTGACGGGATTGTTAAAGATCCCCGACACAAAGTTGTCTGGCTCTACGATGGTTTGAAACACGACCGGTCGGTTGCTGCTATCGACTACCGTGACCGATGCTCCCGTCAAACCCGACTCCTCGGAGCCCCATGCGTTGTTGCTATTGCTATCGGCCCAAACAAATCCCTGGATGCCAGGTTGCGTCGTGGTGTCCGGGGCTGCACCCAAGTCGCCGCTAAAGATGTTGCTGGTGATGCCGGTTCGAGGATCGATCGCGCGGATCTCGATCCGTCCCGTGTTGAACCTCCCCAGCGGAATACTGAGATCCAGATCCACCGTGTACCTATTGGGAGTCAACAGTGTCGTCCATGGCCCCTGCTCGACCCGGTATTCGATCCGGCCAATCTTGTTGATCGTAATGTCGTTTTGAGTCCCCGACGTATTTCGATTGGGAAGCGTCTGAACGGCAGAACGTCCAAGGAATTGGTAAGTGTTCGTGGCCGCATTCAGCCGACCCGTTCCCTCAAGCAACAACGGAACATCCAATACATCGAAAATGCCGTCGCGGTCGCTGTCCCTCCAACCTAACTGAGCCAACGTCGCATCTGCTGTGACCAAGGTGTCATACGCGGTCTGCAGGTTCGAACCCGCAGACATGATACTCAACTCTTGCTGGAAATTCTGGGTTGGATTTTGATCGATTGCATTGGTGTTTTGAGCGTTGTAGTACCCGCGTCTCTGGTAATAGTTCCCACCCCCAATGTACTCGTCACGTGCCCAAAACATATGGCCCGTTTCATGCGTGAATGTAGACGCCGGACGCGTCGAGGGGACCACCTGAAAGAGCCCACCCGCAAAAGCGAATGCCCGACTAAACGAACCCCCAGGTGCAAAGCCTCCGTCCCCATCGTTCTGAGAGTTCACAACGAAAATCGTAAACGACCAATCCGTATCCAGCTTGTCTCGCTGCGCATTATTAAAGGCCCGGATGTTGAGTTCCAGGTCCGAGGTCCCACCGAAACCAACGTCGCTCAAGAACTTCGAAATCCACAACGTATGCGCGTTCGAGTTCCGAGCAATGGGCTCGTACGGGGTCGGCGTCGGTGTCGATGTGTAGGTCGTATCAATGATCCATTCGAGCGAATGCACCGAACTCTTGGTGGCCAAAAGCTCTGTCCACCAATTCAATCCCGTCTGAATATTGCTGAGAACTTGATTGATCTGCCCTGGTGTCCAGTTTTCGGTACTGGCATCCAGGGTGCCATCGCTTTCTAGAAAAACCGGAGTTACCGCCACACGCCCCAGCATAAATTCGCCGGTGTCGTCAGCCTCTGCACCGTACGGAAGAGTCGCCATCACGCGACGCGATTCGAGAGATTCTATCGCTAGCTTTCGCAGTTTCTTCTTATCGCTAGGCATTCGTTTTCTCGTGTTTAGTTACCGCATTTTCACGCCTACTTGGATGATAGTTTGCAAGAAAGATTCCCCTACTCGGCCTACCAATTTTTGACTTTTCTTAATGGGCAAGCGCTGCCGGCCCTACCGATCGTGACAATTGTTTCCCATTTGAGGGCGCGATCTGACCGGTGCCGTCCAGTTGGTCGCGTTGAAAAATTGAGCCGTTTTTAGCGATCGCCCCGAATTGATCTTCCCACAGCTCTCGCGCATTTCTAGCCTCCAGACCTGCGACGGAATGCGGTTTCAAGGGTCAATGGGCCAGAGAGTTCACCTCGCTTACCAAAACTATTTGATCGTCAAAAACTCAAGAATCGTTTCAACCGTTCCGATAACCGATAACAGTACGCCCGTGTGTTTCCACAACTTTGGAGGCGACTGGCTCGCATTGAACTCATCATTTGGCCCAGCGATGGGCTGCATGGTTCGAAAGGAATCGTCCCGATGTCCGGATCCGACAGGCAAATCAAAAATCCACGTACGCACGGCGCAATGGGCGGCGCTGTTCCGGTCCTGTTTACTCTCCGCAATGTTCAGCCAAGAATCGTTGGCAACACGCCGCATTCCGCGACTCCAGCAGTCACCGAACCGACCAAGGACAGTGGCTCCGCCCAAGCTGCCGTAGTGGCTCCGGCGATACCGATCGCAGTCCCTGTTCCGCCTAGTTCCGTCGCGACCAAGACCTCTCCGGCAACGCGAAGCAATCGTGCCTACAACATCTTGGTCGGTGTGCTTATCATCGCCATCTGCTTGATCGTCATCAAGAACTCGACAAAAAACAATGGCCAAAAGAGCGTGATTGCCTCCAAATCGGAGGCCGCACCTGCGGTCGTTTCCAAAGCAAGCAATCCTGTCGGCCCCGTGGTTCCCTCTTCGGGACCTGCCATGGGAGGGGATCTGGCAGCGATCGATTCCAAGCCGCCTGCCCTGAAAATCCCAGCTCTTCCGGCCGCGAACAGCACTCTTGCGAATACCGAATCCAAAACGGAGGGGGCTCCTCTTCAGTTCCCTGAAAATCCCCTCTCGCTCAAAGAGCCGAATGCATTCGAACAGAGAGCGACCGAACCCATCTCCCTCGCTCCGACTCAGCCTCCTATGCCCATGCTGCTCAGTAGCCCCAAACCAGACACTTTCGCGGCGCAAATCCCAAGCCTGCCAAAAGCCGATCTGCAAACCAATCCATCCCAGCCTGCTGCTGCAACCAGGCGTAACGCGGAGCCTCAGCCGACCTCCTACGAGCCTTATGTTTCGCCAATGGATGCCTCGCCTGCGTTAGCCACCCAAGCTGGAGCTTCACCGATCCTAAACACGAATTCCCCGCTGCTTGAGACGAAACAACTGATGGAAATCAAGTTGCGTGGCAGCAACGTTAACGCTCCGAACCCAGCGAACTTAGCACAACCCCAGCCGGCCCCATTCGGTGCAGCAGGGACTGCAACGGGACCTGCAAGTGTTCCTGCGACAACGGTTTCCCATGGAGATCAGGGCGCCGCCTACGTACCTAACAATTTTGCCACGCATCCCAGCATGGTGGAGAGCGGGATGCTCGCCGGGTCAGCCTATCCTCCCCCGGCAAAAGAATACCAGCCGATCGCCGTTCGACCATACGAACAAGGGGCGATGAGCAACCTGGCTCTTCCCGCCGCAAATCAAAACAGCCAGCGGATCCGAGAGCCAGCGAATATTTCGAACCGCTATCCGCAGCAACCCAATGCAGGCACGGTCCCGTACACACCGATGACAGGCAACCCGCCTGTTAGTCGATAAATGCATATTTGACGCACCACGTTTGATGGAATGGATTGATCATGAGCGAAGTGAACCAGGCATTTCTAAGAGCCTATCTGAAAAATCGTGCCGCGGAATCTTCATCGACTTCCTCCGCTCCCGTGGCCACGGAATCGCGCCCGACCCAAAACCCTGTCGCGGCTCGGCCATCTGCCACGGCGCCCCGACAACCCTCCCAACCTCTGATGCATCCCACCCAAGCTATGGCTTCGGGGGCCAACCTTCGCTTCGACCCGTCGCACAATGAGCAAGCTCACCTCGCACCGGTGCAACCACTTGTAAAAGTACCGATGGCTCCGACGGCACAACCTCAAGACACGTCGCAACGAGCTGCGCCCCGTCCCGGTGTCTGGTCGTCTCTAGGTGCCGAGCGCGGTATGAAAGCCCTCGAACGCAACTCCAATCCAGCCATCGTGCGCAATGGCGTGAACGCGATTCCAACCGCCGCGACCCAATATCGCCGTCCCTCTGCACCCGCCGAAAATCCCTCCTACGACCAAGTGATGTTCGTTGATGGATTGCCGGCCGCCACTGAATTCCGACGTCCGCACGGCCCGACTCCCACCGAGCGAACCCTCGCCGAAATCGCCGAACCGATCGCATTTGGTACCGGAGTGCCTAACGCACCCGCTATCCCTACACGTCCCCATCCCCTTCCAACCGATTCACCATTGTCCAAAACGCGTGAACTTCCTTCTCGGACTGCTGCACCACTGCGAGAATCGCACGGCGGACCCGAGGAAGCCACGCGAACTCGCCGCTTCGATCCCTCGCATCTACGCGATGCCGCCCAGCAGAAAGAACTGCAACTCGAACGAGAACTAACGAACCAAAAGCAGCTAGCGCACTTAAACGATCTCGCGCTCCAGCGCGAACAAGCCAACCAACGAGAGCTCGCCGAAAAGCGGGAGAGAGCCCATCGCGAGCAAGCGCTTCGAGAACAGTCGCAGCGAGAGCAAGCGCATCGAGAACAGGCGCTGCGTGAACAGCAACAGCGAAACGCTGACACTGTCCCCACCGTCCCGTCCTTTCCCAAAACGAAAACTGCCACCAGCCCCAACTCGCTCCCATTGCCGCTGCCGGTTGCATTCGCACCGAGTTGGGAAGTGGATCAGTTCTTTTGGCCTGAAGTCGTAAAGCACATTGAAACCTCCAACAAAGAGGCTTTCCAACAAATCGGAAAACACCTCAGCCTTGCGAACCGCGATGGCCTCAAGGTGATGGCGATTACCAGCGGCGAGCGCGGTGTAGGGCGCAGCACCGTGGCGATGCACATGGCTCGATGCGCGGCGAGCGCCGGGCTGCGAGTAGCTCTTTTGGACGGAGACACGTTTTGCCCTAGCCTGATTGATCAGCTCCGATTGGATATGAAACAAGGCTGGCAGGATTGTCTCTTCGAAAATGTTCCTCTTCAGGACATTGCCATCCATTCCCTAGCAGACCAAATCACGCTTTTTCCATTGACCAGCATCATCTCACAGCAGCAGGCCCATGCAAACCTGCATCGGATGGTCAAGTTGGTACGCCGGATTTCGAACGCGTTTGATATGGTGTTTATCGACGGCAGTCGACTCAATTTAGAACAACGCGATTTGGTCGGTGTTGGAGTTGGTCAAGAAAACGTCGTGGATGCCGCGATCGTTGTCACCGATACAGAATTAAGCGTCAAAGAAAAGGTAGATTCCGCGGTGAGTATCCTCCAAGGGATGGGGATTTCTTCGATCGGACTCGTCGAAAACTTCCAATCCTAAACGCCCATTTCCACACGAACGACTGATTGGTGCAAGCCTATGTATCAAGCGCATTGGGGCCTCAAGTGCCGACCCTTTGATAGCTGGTTGGAACCGAATTTTTACTATCCCTCGGATTCGCATCAAGCCGCATTGCTCAAACTGCATTATGCGATCGAGTCGCGCCGCTCCGTTGCCGTCCTCTGCGGCGAGCCCGGACTTGGCAAAACGATGCTGCTCGATGCCGTTTTTTCGCAATTGCCCTCGTTCGTCGCGCCGACCGTGCGGGTGGTCTATCCGGCCATGCCGCCGGATCAGTTGCTCAAGTACATCGCCAGGCAGATCGCTCCGCACGAGAATTCGGACGCGTTGGGCGGTATCGGGCAATCCATCGAAACCATCGAACGTATCCTGCGTCATAATGTTGGCGAAAACCAACATGCCATCGTCGCGATCGACGAAGCCCATTTGCTTGAAAATTTTGGCTCGCTTGAACCGTTGCGATTGCTGCTCAATCTGGCTACCGAGCGTTCGGAATCCGAAGCAGCCATGACCTTGGTGCTGACAGGCTCCTCGACGCTTTTGTCCCACTTGGCGAGGCATCCCGCGCTCGAAGATCGAGTCGCTGTTCGCTGCGTACTCGAACGGTTTAACACCGAACAAACCCTCGCCTACATTCGCTTCCGACTGCAAGCGGCGGGTTGGAACAAACCGCTGATGATGGACGAGGAGGCAACCAGCATCATCCAAGAGCTCACCATGGGCGCCCCGCGACGAATCAATCGGCTGTGCGATCTTGCACTCATGGTGGCATACGCGCAAGACGAAACAAGGGTCACGTCGGCAACGATCGAAATAGCCAATGCAGAACTCACTAGCCGATCCGCCGCCGCGTAGTGCTGGTCTCAGTGCTTGAAATGGCGTTGGCCTGTGAAGATCATCGGAATCCGGTGCGCATTGCAAGCGGCAATGACTTCATCGTCTTTTCTCGAACCGCCCGGCTGGATGATGGCAATGATGCCCGCTTTGGCCGCGCGATCGATGGAATCTGCGAACGGAAAGAATGCATCCGACGCAAGGATGCTTCCTTGAGACCGTTCGCCCGCTTTTTCGATCGCTATTTCCACACTGTCGACCCGGCTCATTTGACCCGCCCCAACCCCTACCAACGCGGCGTCGCGGGCCAAGATGATTGCGTTGCTCTTGACGTGACGAACCATCTCCCAGCCAAAGGCGATGTCGTCCCACAACTCTTCCGCCACCGCTACCTCGGTCACCGTCTTCCAGTTCAAACTGGTAGGTGGTTGATTGTCTGACTGCTGTACCAATACCCCACCGCTAATCAACCGATAGTTCAGCTCCAAGGGCTGGACCCCGAGGGGACCCGTCTGCATGAGCCGAACGTTTTCTCGCCACTTGGGTTTGGTCTGTAGTACCGAAACCGCTTCGGGCGAAAACTCAGGCGCGACGATGGCTTCGATAAACAGCCCAGGTTGGCAAAGGACCTCCGCTGTCTCTGCATCCACCACCGTGTTGAATCCGATCACTCCGCCGAACGCGCTCTGCGGATCCCCTGCCAAGGCCTTGCGGCATGCAAACGAAAGCTTATGCGCCGACGCACCACCGCACGGATTGTTGTGCTTAATCACCACCGCCGACGGCTTGGCAAAGCATCGAACGATGGACAACGCATTGTCTAAGTCGAGCAAATTGTTGTAGGAAAGTTCTTTGCCGTTAAGTTGCTTGGCATCGGTCAGCGACGCGACAGGATTTCCGCTCAGTCGATAGAGGGCGGCGCTCTGATGCGGGTTTTCGCCGTACCGCAAGCCACTTTGAAGCTTCATCGAAATCGTAACGTTTGTCGGCATTGCCACCGTCGGCGCAGATTGTTGGTTCGTCGCATGCGCAGATAGATAGCTTGCGATCGCAGCGTCGTACCTTGCCGTTTCCGAAAAACATTCCGATGCCAGTCGCAGCCGGAGCGAGTCGCTCGTGCCGCCATGAGCCTGCAATTCGTTTGCAATCGCTTCGTACTGAGCCGGGTTCGTGGCTACCGTAACAAACGCGTGGTTTTTTGCAGCCGCACGGATCAGGCTTGGCCCTCCTATGTCGATCTGCTCGATGGCTTCGCTCAGTCCGACATCCGGTCTTTGAATGGTCGACTCAAACGGGTACAAATTCACGACAACCAGATCGAATTCAAGAATGCCATGCGCGCTCAACGCCTCCTGATCTTCCGACAGGTTTCTTCGCGCGAGGATCCCACCAAATATTTTGGGATGCAACGTCTTTACGCGACCATCCATCACTTCGGGGAAACCGGTGTAAGCTGCGACTTCAACGGACGCTATGCCGTTATCGATCAAGTGTTTGCGGGTCCCACCAGTGCTGTAAATTTCAACACCTTGAGCGACCAATAACTTTGCAAAACCCACCAAGCCTGCTTTGTCGCTGACGCTGATCAGCGCTCGCTTTATGGATGGAAAACTACTCACGGATAAAGACTTTAGAACGGTTAGAGGCTCGATAAAGACAATAGACCGGTTTCGATCCACGCGAATATAATCCCCGAATACCCCCAAAATCGCAAGCCTGGATTCCCCTGCAAGAACCCTTAGGAAAGTCCGAATTTTAATGAATCGGTGAGCAATTGAAGCTCTTCGGCGGTGGCAGACAAAGGGGGCACGATCGGGATGACGTTTCCGATCGGTCGCAACCAAACTCCCCGCTGCAAAGCCCGGCGGCAAACCTGAGCGGCGCGTTGCACTTGCCAAGGAATGGGAGTTTTCAATGCTTTGTCCGTGACCAACTCGATCGCGGCCAACATTCCAAACTGCCGGACATCGCCTACCTCTGCAAACGATCGCAGCCCATCTAGCCCTTCCCTTAAGCTGTCTATCTTGGGAACGAGGTTTCGCAAGGTATCCTCCGACTCAAACAGATCCAACGACGCGTGGGCTGCCGCAGCTGATAGCGGATTGCCACCATAAGAATGCCCGTGCAAAAAACTCCTCGCTTCCTCATACTTGCCAAGGAAAGCTTGCCAAATTCCGTTCGATGTCAACGTGGCGCTCATCGGTAAATAGCCGCCGGTCAGTCCCTTGCCTATGCACAGAAAGTCTGGCTCAATCAACTCATGTTCGCATGCAAACATGCGGCCGGTTCTCCCCATCCCGACCGCGATTTCGTCGGCGATCAGAAGGCAATTAAACTCCTTGCACAGACGGGCGAGTCCTCGCAAGAATCCTGGAGGGTGTACCACCATACCTGCCGCCGCTTGCAGAAGCGGCTCTGCGATCACGGCAATGATTTCGCCCGAATGGAGCTCGAGGATTTTTCGATACTCACCCACGTAATGCTCTGCCGCCCGATCGGGAGCGACGCCTGCGGGCAGACGATAACTATCAGGACACGGACCGCGCAAAACAGGGAACAGCAGCGGTTCAAACAACGCGTGGAAGCGAGAGACACCCCCAATACTCACCGTTCCCAAGGTGTCACCGTGGTAGGCGTTTCCCAACGCTAAAAAGGTCGTTCGTTGCGGCTCCGGTGTTGGGCATTGTCGCCAATATTGGAACGCAAGCTTCATCGCAACCTCGATTGCGGACGCTCCGTCGCATGCAAAAAAAACATGCTCCAGTCCAGCAGGTGCCAAATCAACTAAGCGTTTTGCCAAATGGATGGTAGTAGGGTGACTCATGCCGAGATTGGTCACATGCGCTACGCGATCCAACTGTTTGCGAATCGCTTGATCGATATGCGGGTGGCGATGGCCGTGGAGATTGCACCACAATGAACTCGCGCCATCCAAGTACCGGTTGCCCTCGATGTCCGTCAACCAATTCCCCTGCGCGGTATCGATGATCAGCCCGTCGTATTGCGACATTTGCGAAAAGGCATGCCAAACCACAGTTCGATCGAGATGCCGAAGCGTGGCGCCGTCAAGCTCAGGAAGCATCGTCGATCTCGATCTGAATCTCGTCGTCGACCACAAAGACGGGAAATATATCCGCTTTGATCTTGGGGTTATCGAGCCAGCAACCATCGACTAACGAGAAACGCCAAGCATGCCACGGGCAAGCTACCGTACCGTTCTCGATCCAACCGCCGGCCAACGAGGCGCCCATATGCGGGCAGAAGTCGTCCATTGCGTGAAAGGTCCCGTCTTGATTGAAAACGGCGATCATGCGGTCTCCAACGGGGAATGCTCGGGCTTCGTTTTTTGGGATATCCGAAGTCTTAGCTACAGTGATCCTCTTAGTCACGTTGCAGCAACTCCAGTCGCAGAAAATTCAGTCCTGCTTTTGCAAGCCGATGATACAGTACCTCGGGATGAGCTCCCAACGATACCGTCGTCTGTTTGGTGTCCTTGCCTCGTCTAGCGAGCGAAAAGGAGAAATCGGAACTGGGGAGTGTCGCTGACGTGGAAACTGCCTCCCATGTCGGATAGACCCCCGCCGCTAAGCAAAGGTCGAGGTCGTGCTGTGCCCGATACCGTTCGGCGGCCGCAGAAAGCTGTTGCAGGATCGGAGCACTAGGTTCCGTTTCCGATCCGGCATCAGCGGACAACTCCACAGGAACGCCAACGGCTTGCAAGGCCTGCATGGTTGGAAACCAGTGCGACACTCGAAGCCCTCGGCCTCGTTGCTCGTTCAACTTGGCCAAGCTGTGTTGGATCCATGCTCCCGAACCAACTTCCACGATTCCGAGCGAGACCTCTTTCTCCAGCAGCAAACGATGCGTGGCTTCGTCGATATCGAGTTCTCCTTCTCCAAATACCAACAGTCCGAGTTCTTGATGAATCGCATCAATCGTGTCTTGGATTTTGTCGCGAAACTCGGTTTCGTTCGCGCAGAGGGCGGCGATCCGCAATGTGATCGTCGCCTTGGAAACCGTGATGCCGACGATCGGATCCCGATCTCGCTCAATCAAATTGGGGAGTCGCTTTTCAACGTCGCTCTCGCCGATGCCGAAGACTTTCAAACTGTGAAAGTACCAGCGTTGCGATCCCACCCCCATTTCCTGAACCAGACGGGGCTCGACGGTGGCGGTATACATTTGCATCATTTCCGCTGGTACGCCGGGCAAGGAAAAAAGGCGGCACTGCGATCGGCTCCCAAGCTTTGGGTTAGCAACCGAGAGATCGATACCAGGAGCCGTACCGTGGGGGTTGTCGATAATCCGCGCGCCGGCCGGAAACATGGCTTGGCTTCGATTGCGCTCGGGCATCGGACGCTTGCGACGGACGAACAACGATTCGATATGAGCAAGCGCTTCGGGCCGAAGCTCCAATGGACAATCGAATGCCTCGGCCATCGCTTCGCGGGTCAAATCGTCCGCCGTCGGCCCCAACCCTCCGGTCGCCACCACGATATCAACCCGGCCCGATGCGGTACGAAACGCATCCACGTTATCGGCTAACGAATCGCCCACCGTGGTGTGGAAAGAGGTTTTGACTCCAAGATTGCCGAGCTGCTGGCTCAACCATCGGCTATTTGTATCGAGTCTTTGTCCGCTGGTCAGCTCGTCGCCGATGGAAATGATTTCTGCTCGCAAGGGCATTCCTGATTGTTGAGTCTTTTCTGTTCAAACGCGTTTTGAATCATGCAGTTCCGAGTAGTTTAGCATGGAGGAGGCGAACGCTGCTAGCGTTGACTCTGCCGTATGGTCTGCATTTGCGATTTTACTTCCGACAACAAATAGTCCCAGTCCAGTGCCGGCCCTGGATCGATTTTGTTTTCTTGCACATGGTAGTGGCCCAGGATGCCGCTGAACGAGGCCCATTGCTCGTTGGAGAGCGTCTTGTCGATGATGCGACCGTCGGGACTCCGTGGCGCATCCGGTTTGATCCCGGGAAAGAGTTCGCAAAGCGCAGCCGACAGTTTGGAAAGGGAGTCGTATTGCTGGGGGGTGTAGTCGTACTGCTGGTACTGTTTGCCTCGAATGGAACCGATCACAGCCTCGTTGCGTCTCGGGCGCAGATTCTTGTTTTCGAGATGCGATCGACCCCGTACCGATTCGGGGAAGATCAAAAAGGTCTGGCCATCCTTGTCTGTCTTGTACCATTGCTTCAATGTTTCATTTCGGCCATCGACCGGATAGGCACCGATGTTCGCGATCTCGATGCCAATGCTGCGGTCATTGCTCTTGGTTGCCTGCCAAGCGCGTTCTTTCACATCGAGCGTTTGGTACACGGTCCCATCCACATCCAGCATGAAGTGCACGCTCAGTCCACGGCGGTCGTGGAGCACGTGAAAGCACTGGGCGCTGGTCCCGCAAACGTCGAAGTGCAAAACAAACTGGTCGACTTTTTGTTGAAGCAATTCCAATGTCCAGCCACCGCCTCGAACCTGTTCCAATTGTTCCGGAGTGAATTGTTCGGCAGCAACGCTTTCGAACCGCAGCCCATAACGGTCCGGATTGGTTTCTTGAGGCTTGGTAACAAAATCGATTTTGCCGGCTTGCATCTCTTCGACGGTGCTTCTCCATTTGCGTTGCGCAAACGGAGCGAAACGGCGATCGGTCCGATAAGCATCGAAGCCACCGGCATCCATCCAAAGCTTCACCGGCGTCCCGATCCGATAAAACTGCCCGCACACCATGATCTCGTCCCCATAGCGCCGTTGCAGTCCGAGCGCCGGTTGGGTCAACGTGTCCGCCCAGCTTGTCGAATGAAGCAGCGAACTGGCGATAGCGCATCCCGAGGTCCATTGAAGAAAGCGACGTCTGTCTACAGCATTGGATTTAAGCATACTGGACACAAGGTTAGAGTAAAAAGTACGTCGCTTTTGCCGAAAGCGACTCCCGACCAATCAACCCTCTACAGTAACATCCGCTCACGATCTCGCTATTGCATATGCAAAATTTACGCCGATGAGTTTTCGATAGTCGCC
>JANODW010000734.1:0-8283 GCA_031412875.1 Pirellula sp.
GTTCTGACCCAGCAGCGTGATCTCGACACAGCCCTGATCGGCCAGGATCTTTGCTTCGTCGATAATCTGCTGAGGATTGCGACCTTGCTCGGGCCCTCGCGTCATTGGGACAATGCAATAAGTGCAGAACTTGTCGCAACCGATCTGAATTCGCAAGTACGCTTGGAACGGCGTTGGGCGCATCTCCGGATCCCGTAACGGATCAAACGTTTCATGCGATCGTTTGATGTCGTCGACGTTTCCATCGCGACGCGAGAGGCTCACCGCCAACTGCTGTTTCTCGCCAGCCTGGGCGTTGGCGATCATCTCAGGGATGCGATGCAACTGGCCTGGTCCAACCACCAAATCCACAAAAGGAACGCGATCAAAAATCGCTTTCTGGTCCTTCTGAGCCATGCACCCCATGACGCCGATAATCTTGTCTGGGTTAGCCAGCTTTAACTGTTTCAAGTGAAAAAGATTGTTGTAAGCTTTTTCCTCGGCATGCTCACGAACAGAACAGGTGTTGAACAAAATGGCATCTGCTTCGGAAGCGATTTTGGTGATACCGTACCCCGATTTGCGTAGGGCTGCCACCACCATTTCACTATCCAGAACGTTCATCTGGCAGCCGACGGTTTCGATATAAAGACGTTTGGTTACCGGGGGAAGCTCGGTGACAAGAATCGATTCCGACATCAATAAACTCGGGTGTTGCAGGTAGAACTGGCGCAAAACACACAGGAATCCCATTCCCAACGTCGCCAACGCCAAATATACACTGGCAAACGCTCGTTCCCAAGCGCTTTCAATAGCGGAAGGGCGCAAGCCAACGGTCAGGACCTGCAAAAAACCTCTGCGATCTCATCCATACCGCCAAAATCCCGCCGACCTCCCCAACAAAACCGAGTGCCCAACTCCATTCACTTGCTAGAGCTTCAGCAATCGCTGCGCCTCGCCCAACAAAAACTTGGCGTCCATAAATGGCTTGTACCCTATATCTTGCCAACGGATTCGGCCGTTGGTATCGATGAGAAACGTCCCGTGCAACGGTGTCCCCTCGAAATCATCGAAGCACCGAAACGCCTTGAAAATATCCTGCTCCGGATTTGCAATGAGCGTGATCTTCATCTCCTCGTCGTACTTCCTTAAGCCGCTTTGCAGTTCCGCCAAACTTTCCGTGCTGATCGCGGCAACATCCATTCCCGCGGCGTTGTACTGTGCAACCAACGGAGAGAACTCTTTGAGTTGCTCGGCGCAATGAACGCAGCCAAACCCGAGATAAAGAATCAATACGAGCGGTCGCTTTCCAAACTGCTTGGTCGACTTCGTATCTCCATCGGAGCCCGTCGCGGACCAAACCGGCGCAATCGGCGGAGTCCATCGGAAGGGGCCCAACGAATCCAGCGACGGGCGTTCGCCAAGATCGGTGGGCGGGGCCGTTGGAAGCCTCCATTTTTCTTTTTCACCGACCGTTTCAATGATCGGGACCAAGCGTGTCAGGAGCTCCACGTCGTCATTTGCGTTGACCGCAATCGCAGAAAGTTGCTGGATCCACTTCGTAGCGATCGACTTGACGGATTCTTCCTTCAAATCGTTTTGTCCGGCTATCCAAACACCGATTGCAAGCGGCAGCAATTCGCCCTTGGCATCGTCGATTTTTTTCTTGATGCGTTCCAGAGCCTGCTTGGCGAAGCCTGCTTGTGCAAGCCATTCCATCCGAGTCATGGGTTGGACACAAGGGCGACACTGATGTGACAGGTCGAGCGCCTTTCTAAATTGGCCCTGGCTGGCAGCTTGATAAGCCTCGACGGCAAACTTCCATTGAACCAATTTGGCGAGCCGATACTCCGACTCTGCCTGTGCTGTGGCCAGCTCTATTTTTTCGTCGGTCCAGTCCTTGGCAGCCGCGTCGTCGATTTCGCGACTCGGCATCTTCGGTAAGCTTGGATCACTGTCCTCTCCAAAAGGATCCTCGCTAACAGGATAAGGGTCGATGAGCGGTGGAGGACGATTGCCATCCTTGCCGCCCTTCGATTGTTTGTCTGCTTTTTCCTGCTTGTCTGGTTTTTCCTGCTTGTCTGGCGTTTTGGTAGCGGGTTCAAGCATTTGCAGGCGTTGACGTCCCTCGGCGACCTTGGTCCTCAACGATGTCAGGGTGCTGGATAGTTGGTTCGATAATTCCATGCATTGTGCCGTGTGGCCCAACTGGCAGTGTGCGATCGCCAACCATGCAATGCGTTCATCCTGCTTGAGTTCGTCGGCCGTCGGTTCGAGGTAGATGGAATCAGCGAGCTCGTTCAATTGTGGCCAAAGTCGAAAGTTGGTCAAAACTCCGAGGAGTCGTTCGCGGCCCAGCGAAGCGCTTCCGCGGCCACTGAGCGCGTTGAATTTCGGATGCCGAGGCAATTCGATCATGTTTTTTGCTAAATCAACAGCTTCTCGAACGCGACCGATCAGCATCAAATCGCGAATCAACCACTCATTGTTATGAGCGTAGTTGTGGATCTGATCCGGCATCACTTGATCGCGCATCATGTGTGCATGATCGACCCGGGCGGATGCCTCCTGCTGCCAAGCGGCGTCGGCATAACGATGCAGGCGGGAGTAGGTATGGCCAGGCATATGCCACATGTGCGCGATCCCTGGAGCGCTCGGTCCACATTTGGCGGCCGCGTCGATCGCCAATTTGTCTTGCCGGTAATCCCAAAGATGGATGCGGAAGTGATGTGCGGGATGCTTCGGGTTGGCATGGAAGATATCGGACATGATGGCGTTGATCGCAAAGTGGCTTTGGATCTCAATTCCGGAGCCATTGTTTTGCCAATACTGCAGCACCAACATCGCTTTGATTTCGATGTCTTCGGGATAATCGTAAGCGATAGATTCGAGCGCCTTGACATACTCCTTCAATCGCTCTTGCTGATCCTTCTTGCCTTTGTCGTCCTGCCTTTTTTTTGCTCTGGCCGCGGCTTTGGTTAACGCCTCGCTTTTCGGTTTGACGTCATCGGCAGCAACGGGCTCCTCTTTGGTTTCCTTTACACGATTGTGCCAAGCGTCAATCAATCGCTTTTCCTTGTCCGATGCTTTTTCTCGCTTCTTTACGGCTTGTTCGCTGAAGCCCTTGGACCGAACCGGATTCTCGATGTTGGCACGCGCCATCCCCCAATACAAGATCGCACACTCGGGGTCGAAAGCAGCCGCTTGCCGAAATGACCGCTCGGCTTCGAAGTACCAAAACCCATGCAACTGTGAGATCCCTTGATCGAAGAACCGTTGAGCCATTGGATTCTTTGTCGAGATCTCCCAGTGGACGTTCCCCATTCCGCTCATCAAATAGGCGGCCTGTCGAGGCCCTTCGTTGAATGCATCCGCATGGGCCGAATGGCCAGGCTGAGCTTGTCGCGAATCGGGTGGGACGTCGTCCGCCCATACCGGGAAGCTAAAAAGGCTGAAGGCAAAACCGAAAAAATTCAGTACTCTTGAGGCAGGCATGACATTCGCATTGAAGTACGAGGTTGGATGGATTCCACTATTGTAACTACAGCCAGCGATCGTACGGAACCGTCGATGGAAACTTTCGCTCGAACAACCAAGGGAACTTCCCCAATGCCGAAGCTTCGATAGGATGCATCAAGTCCCCGCGCGACAGCCAAATGAATGCGACATGAAGGCAACGGCCTGAAAAAAAAGGAAACTTCGTGACAACGAAAAATCTTAAAATCCTAACAATCGTCTTGATCGGTAGCCTTTTTTGCTTTGTGACCGCACAGCGGTACCGAAACCTAGGCGATCTGGCGCTCGCCATGGAGATCATCGATCAGGAATATGTGAGAAAGCCCGACAAAGCCAAGCTCTACCAAGCCGCAATGAAGGGAATGATTGACTCATTGGACCCCTATTCCAGTTACATCCCCATCGAATCGCTCAAACCGTTTCAAGCTGTCTTTGAACAAGAATTTGGAGGATTGGGGGTCAGTATCGACGGTCCTCCGCGCCGCGACAGGCTGACGATTGTCGCAACGCTTTTTGATTCCCCCGCCTATCGGGCAGGGGTCAAACCCGGCGACGTCATCCTGCGAATCGATGACTCGGATTGCGAGAAATTGCCAGTCGAATCCGTTTCTAAAAGACTCCGTGGAAAAGAAGGCTCGGCCGTCACGCTCACCATTGAACGAGCCAACGAAGCCGCACCGATTCAAATCAATATTGTGCGAGCAAGAATCGATGTGGAATCAGTCCTCGGAGACCGGCGGCGGTTGGACGGTTCCTGGGATTTCGCAATGCAAGCGGACCCTCGTATCGCCTACATTCGACTTGAACTCTTCGGCGAAAAAACGACGGTTGAACTCAAAAAGGCGCTGGCGAGCGTGCGTCGAGACTGCCAAGGGCTGATCCTCGATCTTCGAGACAACACCGGTGGTTTGCTGGTCGCAGCGAAAGATATCTGCGACATGTTCCTAGATGAAGGCGAAATCGTGAGCACGCGGGGCCGAAACGATCGCATCGACCAACTCTACACGGCACAACTGGGTACCGAAATCGATATGCGCGTCCCAATGGTTGTGATGATAAACGGACACTCCGCCAGCGCCAGCGAAGTTGTCGCTGGGTGTTTGCAGGACCGGTGCCGCGCCACCATCGTGGGCGAACGCTCCTTCGGAAAAGGAAGCGTTCAAAATGTAATCCCGTTGGACGCAGGGTTGGCCGCGATGCGACTGACAACCGCCTACTACTACCCACCCAGCGGCAGGCTCATCCACCGCGAACAAGATGCAAAACCCGAAGACGTCTGGGGGGTGAAACCGGACCCAGGTTGCGAAGTCATTCTCGATGAAAGCGCATTCTTGAAATCAATTGAACGGTTTCGAAAACGCGCGGATCCCAACGAAAACGGTTTCGGAAACGCCAACAAAGCAACTTCGTCGAAATCCGATCCCCCCTCCGCCTACACCGATCCCACCTTGCAAGACGATCCACAACTGGAAAAGTCGGTCGCAATCTTGAAGGCAAAAATAAACCAATAGCGGGAGCGTCCCAAACACCACCGTAGGATGGGACCTCTGTCCCGTCCGCTTATCAATCCTCTCGGTTTGTTAGTTCGGGACAATGGTCCCAAACTACGGCTAGTCTATTTTAGCCTGCCGCTCGCTTAAGCATTTTTTGGATGCTTGCTTTGGCAGAACTTACATGCGATCCAGCACCGTGCAGCTACACGAACTGCTTGCGACCTGTTTGCCGCGATCGTCCCGGATGACGCATTGAACGAAACCCACTCGTAATCCCCGTTGGATCATTTCTCCTGCCGCGATCAGTTTCGTCCCTCGCACTGGACGCATGAAATGAATATGCAAATCGATCGTCGAAAAATCTTGGTCCGAATCCAACGTACGGCCGAACGCGATTCCCATCGCTGCGTCGGATAATGCCGCCAAAACCCCGCCATGCACCCGCCCCATCGGGTTGTTCAATCGAGAATCGATATCCAACTCCACCGTGGCTCTGCCACGCAGAGTATCTTCGTCGGTTGCCGGCAACACACGAAAGCCGAGGAGTTGGGAAATAGGAGCCGCGTCAAATCGATCGGACATTCGTCTCATTTATGGGGTAGTAAGGATCGCAGGCGGACGGCGAATGCAGGCTCGCATCCGGCCGGAGCGATTGCCCTGGGGCTGGAAAGGACTGGATTGGATGGGAAACGATTTGGAAACGGAACGCGTTGCGATCCCATTTTTTAGCCTCAATCCGACACGGCCAATCCGTTTCGAGGGGTTTGGACGCTGTAGCATTACGGTTCATCGCATATCATAGTACGATCGTTGGCAACCCAAAAAAGAACGATTCTTTTTCCAACGAACACTACCAGATTCGACAATCAGCGAATGCGACGCATCGAAGAATTATTGTCAGGACGTTCGAATTCGTTGAATTCCATCCTGCTTCGCGCAGGTTTATGGTGTCTGAGCCAACCCTACAGTGCTGTCATTTGGGCTCGCAATTGGGCTTATGATCGAAGATGGAAAAAGGTTGGCAAAGCGGCAGTCCCTGTGGTGTCGGTTGGGAACTTAACGGCTGGAGGGACCGGCAAAACGCCCACCGTCGCGATGTTGGCTCGCTGGTTCCGGGCTCGCGATGTCCGAGTCGCGATCCTCTCGCGCGGGTTTGCGGCAGGCGTCGACGGCCGGAACGACGAAGCAAAAGAATTGGAAGTGCTTTTGCCGGACGTACCTCATCTGCAAAAACCCGATCGCCTCGCTTCGGCATCGATCGCAACCGAGGAGCTCGGCATGCAACTGCTGTTGCTGGACGATGGCTTTCAACATCGCAAGATCCATCGCGATCTGGAAATCCTATTGCTCGACGCACGCGAGCCCTTCGGTTTTGGATACCTATTGCCAAGAGGACTTTTGAGAGAGCCGCTCAAATCGATACGCAGGGCCGACATTGTTGTCGCAACGCGCGCCGATCAAATCGATGCGCAAACCCTCGCTGAGATACGTACCAAGGTGCAGCGATACAACCCCAAAGCCGCATGGTTGGAGGCAGAACACCAACCCGTGCGCTTGCGAAATGCGAACGGCGAAGTTCGCGATGTCGAATGGCTTTGCGGAAAAAGCGTGCTCGCGGCTTGCGGTCTAGGAAACCCGTCGGGCTTCTTACAAACCCTGCGGACGTGTGGCGCAAACGTTCTCTCAACGGCTACTTTTGCCGACCACCACAACTACTCGGCCCACGATATTCAAGCGCTTGCGATTCAAGCTGGCCTTTGCGATTCGCCCTGCGAAGCCATCGTTTGCACTGGCAAGGACCTTGCGAAAATCGATACACCGCGCATCGGCAATTTTGAACTGTGGTGTCTCGATATCGAAATGTGCATCCGATCCGGAGAAACCATCCTCGACGAGTATCTCGAACGCATCTTGAACCACATTCCACCCGACGCGCACTGAGCTCTTGATCGCCCAAGCCAAAACGAGATTCGTTGGCAGAGGGCCATGCGTTCAAACAAAAAAGCTCCCGGAAGTGAACGAGTCCTAGGGGGGTTGAGGACAAGAGCTACATTTCCGGGAGCAAGGTTTCGAGCGGGCAATAGCATCATCCGTGTGCAATGCCCGCATGAATCCACCTAGAACTCGTTGAAATTCATCCCATCCATGAGATGAAGTCCAAGAGCAGTACGCATCCTGCAGCGAGTCAAACTTGCGGCAGGATATGTATCCAACGAAGTGGATCCAAATATTTGTTTTGAAAAAGATCGGCTGTGCAACTTGGTTCGACGCTTTGGTGTTTCACCACATCGCTGCAACGGCCGTAAGATAGACGTCACCAGGACTCCAGGTCAATCGCGATTCTCGCTTTTTTGAAAAGCGATTTTGAAGCCACTTGAAAAAATGGCATCCAACTTTGTAATGCACGACGCATCGCGGAGAACTTAGCGAATGATTGCATTCGCCTCCGACCCTACACGACTTGATTTTTCCTTGTATTCGCCGCTATAACTCTGGGAGAGTTCCAATCAGTCGAGGCGGCCAAGCATGTTTCGAAGGTTTGGCACATCACTTGCGATAAGGATATCCTGTACGCTGGTTGCAACCGCATCTGGCAAAAGCGATAGTCGCATTTATGCTAGTCAGTAGAATCGCTCTTTGCGGTGCTGATTGGCCATTCATCACAAAAGGAAGAGGATAGGAATCGTTGGTCCCATTGGATAAGCCATCCGATAAACAGGTATGCTTTCGCTCGAAAGCAGCGTCTTCGCAAAGTCGCCATGACCTGATGGATTCGGAAGGTCTTTTCTGCGACACGGACTGCGTGAGAAAAAGGGATCGAGCACGAGAATAATCATTCTCGTCTTGTCAGCACGGTAGCAGTCCATGTAAACCTCGATCATTCGATCGGGCCAATCGTCCTTATCAAACAGGGAAGAAGACAACTTATGCAAATCTCAGGAAATTTTTCGGTCTCTGGAGTGGATGCTGCTCGAACCGCATCGCGCAGCAACGCAGCCGCACAGCCAACAGCTTCTCCTGCCTCGAGCATCCAGAACCCGGTGGATCAATTGGAGCTTTCGCCTGAAGCGTTAGGGGCTTCGAGCGCTCAATCGCCCAGCGAAGTGTTTCGTGCCGACAAAGTTGCTAGCCTCCGCGAAGCAATCGCGCAAGGGAACTACGACACCGACGAAAAACTCTCCATTGCATTCGACAAACTGCTCGATCAACTAGGCTAGGGATCGTCCGCAGCCTTTAAATGAAAAAGCAGTGCTTTCTTAGCGGCAGGGCGCGAGCCCTCCGGTGTTGCGCTCGT
>JANODW010000735.1:0-5168 GCA_031412875.1 Pirellula sp.
CCATCCTCATCGCGATGATCGCATTGGTGCTGTTGGGACTGAGCGTCGTTCGCCCTAAAGGGGTCGACGATTGGTTGAAGGCTCGGGGGATGGAGCTGCCGATTAAGAGGATGGCGATCGATATCTTTCCCTCGCTCAATCTCCCTGTGATCTATGTGTGCCAACCCTACGGAGGAATGGATCCGGCACAGATGGAAGGGTTGCTCACCAATTACTACGAATACCACTTCCTGTACATCAATGGGATTCATCACGTCGAAAGTCGGAATGTGCAGGGAACCGCGCTGATGAAACTGATCTTTCATCCCGGTACCAATATGGCGCAAGCGATGGCGGAAACCATTAACTATGTCAATCGCTCACGAGCCATGATGCCGCCGGGAACGGTCCCACCCTTTGTGATGCGTTTTGACACTGGCAGTGTGCCGGTCGGGTACCTAGTCCTTTCCAGCGGAACCAAGACGATCGCTGAGATACAAGACCAAGCGCTGTTCAAGGTTCGGCCCATGTTTTCGTCTTTGCCCGGGGTGTCGGCGCCACCTCCCTTTGGAGGATCAGCCCGCAGTATTGTATTGCGCGCCAACCCGGACAGGCTTCGGGCTTTTGGGCTCTCTCCCGACGACGTCATCAATGCTCTGACCAAGGGCAACGCGATCAATCCCTCGGGCAACGTACGATTGGGAGACTATTTCCCTGCGGTCCCATCCAATATTTTAGTAAAGGATATCCGCGATTTTGGTCAGATCCCGCTCAAAACCGGAGTGGAAACGGTCTATCTCCGCGATATTGGAACCATCGACGATGCTGCCGACTTGGCAACGGGATACGCGTTGGTCAACGGCAGGCGGGCGGTTTACATCCTAGCAACCAAGCGAGCCGACGCCTCGACGATGAACGTCATCGACGAAATCAAAACCGCTCTGCCCGCGATGCAAAAGGAATTGCCGGACGACATCCAAGTCGCCTTTGAGTTTGATCAGTCTCCTTACGTTACCCGTGCCATATCCAGTTTGACTACCGAGGGGATGCTGGGAGCTTTGCTAACGGGACTGATGGTGCTTCTCTTTCTCAGGGACTGGAGGAGCGCGCTGGTCGTGGTCATCAATATCCCTTTAGCAATCTTGTTCTCGATCGTTTGCCTCTGGCTCTCCGGCCAAACGATCAACTTGATGACCTTGGGAGGTCTAGCGTTGTCCGTTGGAATCCTTGTCGACGAAGCCACCGTAGAAATCGAAAACATTCATTCCCAGATCGACAAATCGACCTCCGTCGCAATGGCGGTCTGGAACGGAAATCACCAAACGGCCATTCCGCGTCTTTTGGCCATGCTCTGCATCCTGGCGGTATTTGTACCGACGTTGTTTATGCAAGGCGCGGCTCGAGAACTTTTCTATCCGCTTTCTCTCGCTGTCGGATTCGCCATGATCGGATCCTATATTCTCTCCAGTACGTTGGTTCCCATCCTTTGTGTTTGGATGATGCGACCCAGACAGGCGTCGATGGATCGGTCTGCTCCTCTATCGGTCCACTCGTCTAGCGCCGATTCGCCCTACGTGTTTTTCCTGGCCCCCGGTTTTGCTCGTGCTCTCGAAACGATCGTTGCGTTGAGGTGGATCGTCATACCTATGTATCTCCTTGCTTGTACCGCCATGATTTGGTTAGCCGCCCATCGCGTAGGCATCGATATTTTTCCCAAGGTCGACGCTGGCGAGTTCCGCTTGAGACTGAGAGCCCAGGAGGGAACGCACATCGATGTTACGGAGAAGCTGGCCAACCAAGTGTTGGATTCCATCAAGGAAAGTGTTGGGCCAGACAAGATCGCATTGACACTCGGATACGTAGGAACGGTGCCGGCATCTTTTCCGATCAACGCGGTTTATCAATTTACTCGCGGCCCCGAAGAAGCCATCCTCCGAGTCGCTTTCAAATCGCAATCCGGCGTTGCGACGGAGAAATTAAAAGAAGAGCTCCGAAGCAAGTTCGCTTCTCAGTTCCCCAACACGCGTTTTTCATTTGAACCCTCCGATATCATCAGCGAAGTGATGAGTTTCGGCTCCTCCACGCCGATCGAAATTGCAGTGCGAGGGGGAACGGTCGCCGAGAACAAAGACTTTGCGAAAAAAACCCAACGGGCGCTGCAGTCGCACCAGCGGCTACGCGATGTTCAAATTGTCCAGTCGCTAGACTATCCCACGGTCGACATTCGTGTGGATCGCGAGAAGGCTGGCATTGCAGGAGCAACGATGGATCAAGTCGGCCGTTCGGTGTTGGCCGCGACGTCCTCGAGCCGCTTCGTCGTGCCGAACTATTGGCCCGATCCGAAGTCCGGAATTGGCTATCAAGTTCAAGTCGAAATCCCGCAACCGTCGATGAAATCGCTCACCGATCTCGGAACCATTCCGGTACTCCACCGGGATGGAGATCCGCTTCTGCTAAGAGACGTCGCGCAACTCACTCAATCAACAATGCCGGGAGAATTCGATCGATACAATATGAAACGGGAACTTTCCTTGACGGCCAATTTAGAAGGATCAGACCTCAGAAGCGTCTCGATGGAACTAGTCGACATATTGGATGCAGTAAAAAAGAAGGATGACACGGACAAAGATGCCCTCGTCAAAGCGGGTGAAAAGCCAGGGCGAATCAGCTATGAAATGAGAGGACAGATCCCGCCCCTGAAACAAATGCTGAGCGGTCTGACGGTCGGGCT
Source organism: Pirellula sp. (assembly GCA_031412875.1). Classification (GTDB taxonomy): domain Bacteria; phylum Planctomycetota; class Planctomycetia; order Pirellulales; family Pirellulaceae; genus JBKCUI01. The sequence goes on from JANODW010000735.1 coordinate 2,711, forward strand.
CCTCTTGGCCATCCTGACCATCTTCTTGCTTCTAACAGCAAACTTCCAATCGTTTCGTCTGTCGTTGGTTGCGTTGTCCAATGCACCGGCTGTCATCGCCGGCTCGGCGTGTGCCCTTTGGCTTTCAGGCTCTACGCTGAACATTCAGTCTTTCATTGGAACGATTATGGGACTGGGGGTCGCGATGGCCAACGCAATTCTCGTGGTGACGTTTGCGGAGCAGCGGCGAATGGCGGGATCCGATGCTCGCACGGCTGCCAAGCTCGGCGCGGTCGATCGATTGAGGCCGGTGCTTATGACCAGTTGCGCCATGTTGGTCGGTATGTTGCCAATGGCCATCGGCTTGGGCGAATCCGGCCAACAGTCCGCCCCGCTCGGATTGGCGGTGGTAGGGAGTCTCATCGCCGCAACGTTTTCAACATTGTTGGTGCTCCCCGCTTTCTTTTCCGTCGCTCAATCCAATGGTTCCATCCAATCAGCCTCCCTGCATCCCTTCGATCCAGAGAGCAAATTGTTCTTCGATGATTCCAACCCTATCTCTCGCCCCTAAAACAATGACGCACGCTTTCAAAAAAATCACATTGGTTGGGTTGCTCGCGATCTGGGAATGCATTTCCGTCGGTTGTAGCAAGCCCTTGCCCGCCGAGAGTCCATCGTCACAAGCCAGTAGCGATGCGCTCCCCAAGGTGGCAACGGTCAAACCCAAACGTACGACACTGACCCAAAAAACAGAACAGCCGGGCCGGATTGAAGCGTTCGCAATGACTCGCATCCATTCCAAAGTGAACGGCTTTGTCGAACAAATTTTGGTCGATATGGGAGACAAAGTGTCGGGACCTAAAAGCGACAGCGCCGGCAACATCCTAGAAAAAGGACAACTGTTGGCTGTCATTGCCGCCCCCGAACTCACGGATGAACTCGCTCAAAAACAAGCCATGGTGGAACAAACGGAAGCCGACATCGACCAAGCAAAAGTCGCGGTCACCGTTTCCGAAGCCATCGCCCTTTCTGCAGAAGCTCAGGTGGCCGAAGCCATGGCCGGCCAGCGAAAAGCAGAGGCCGAGTACCAGCGTTGGAAGTCCGAAGCCGATCGAATCAGCGTCCTCGCGTCCAACAAAACCGTTACCGCCAAGCTCGCCGATGAAACCATCCAACAGAGGAATGCCGCCGACGCTGTACGGGAAGAAGTCCTCGCAAAAATACGATTCGCGAGTGCAAAACAGAACGAATCGAAAGTTGCAATCAGCAAAGCAAAAGCGGACCTAAAATCGATTGAAGCCAAACTAAAAATCGCAATCGCCGAAGTCCAACGACTAAAGTCATTGTGTGAATATCTGCAGATCCGCGCTCCCTACAATGGAATCATCTCCGCCCGAAATTTTGATCCGGGTTCGCTCATTCAAGTATCCCAAATAAGCGACAAAAATCCGCTCTTCGTGATTGTGCAAACCGACAAGGTTCGCGTTTCGCTCAGCGTCCCCGAATCGGATGCGTTGCTCGTCAATCAAGAGGGAAAAGCGACCATCAAAGTTCCCACGGCCAGCAGTCGTATCTTCGAAGGCAAGGTGGCAAGGACCAGTTGGGTATTGAACGCCAGCACGCGAACTCTCGACTGCGAAATCGAGGTCTTGAACGAGGAAGGTATCCTTCGCCCGGGCATGTATGCCAACGTCGAATTGGTCATCGCACACAAACCGGATGCGCTCGCCATTCCCCGAACGGCTATCCTCTCGCAAGATGGCAAGCCAACGTGTTTGGTTGTCACATCGGACCAGTCCATTGTTCGACGGCCATTGCAGACAGGCATTGTCACTACCACCGAAGTGGAAATCCTAGGCGGATTGGAGGGGGCCGAGGAAGTGATCTTTGCAAACGCCGCCGCCTTTCGAGAAGGACAAAAAGTTCAAATAGCAGCAAAGCCGTCGACGTGAATTGGTACGGATTGTAGGGTTTGAACTCACCTTGGTTTGTCGTTACGAGAGGTTTCAGCCGCAAATAAGGATTCGCCCGCACAGTTGTTCCGATACACGGAATAGGTGGATTCTGCGGCTGGGGGAAGCGATGAGCAAAGGACTTTATGCTGGATTGTTGATTTCATCGATCGTTGGTTTCACGGCCGCCGTCGGTTGTAGATCAACGCCGTCAACGCTATCGCACCATACGATGGCGCGTGCATCGACGGAAGTGCGGCCACATCCGAACACATCGCCTCCGTACCAGGACGAGGTCGTTACGGCATCCGCACGAGAGCCGTTTACCGAGTCTGAAGGCGACGGGCCGCGAACGGTGTCCGCTTCGCAAGAATCCGTGGTGGACGAATCCGTGGTGCAAGAATCCGTGGTGGACGAAGCGATGGCTCAACAATCCATCGATCTGACGACGGCGTTGATAATGACGTCGGGGAAAAATCCGCAAGTCGCTTATGCGCGTGCTCGCATCGAAGAGGCGATGGCGCAGG
>JANODW010000736.1:0-5952 GCA_031412875.1 Pirellula sp.
GGCAAGCGATGAGCGAGATGCGCCACGTCGCTATGGATAGCTTGGCCATCTTGATCGAGTCCGGAAACCACTTCGTTCCGACGCAAGGATTAGCGCTGTTGGATAAAACCATTTTTACGCCCGCGAGGACAATCGAGCTTAATGCGGAGCAGGCCAAGCAATTTGTTGCGGGCAGTTCGATTGCAACCTCGCCGATGCGGTTGGATCCATCGTCAGGAAAGAGCGGGGTTGCCGGTTGGACGGTTGCGACCTGGGACGGCAAGCCGCTGGGATGGTGCAAAGCGCTGAGCAATCGGCTCAACAACCATCTGCCCCCGTGGGCGAGACTGCATGTGGGCTGAGGAATGGTTGGTGCAACGGTTCGAGCCGCCGCAACAATCACTTAGCAAAAATCACTTAGGCAATCAGGTCCTTGACGACGTTTCCATGGACGTCGGTCAGCCGGTAATCTCGGCCTTGAAATCGGTAGGTGAGTTTGGTGTGATCGAAGCCGAGCAGGTGCAACCAAGTGGCTTGCAGGTCGTGAACGTGAACCGGATTCTCGACAATTGAAAAACCGAGTTCGTCGGTGCTTCCATAATCGAAGCCCCCTTTGGTACCACCACCCGCCATAAACATCGTGAAGCAATCGGGATAGTGGTCTCGGCCGAGAACGGAACCGACCGCCGTCCGTCCTTCGCGGAACGGGGTGCGCCCGAACTCTCCGCCCCAGATCACCAAGGTGTCATGGAGCAGACCGCGGCGTTCGAGATCTTTGATCAAAGCGGCCACGGGTCGATCCATGGTTTCGCATTTTTTGGTAAGGCCATCGCGGATATCTTCAGCGGGTCCGGTGCCGTGGAAATCCCATCCCCAATCAAAGAGTTGCACATACCGAACGCCCGATTCGACGAGCCTTCGGGCGAGGAGGCAATTGTTGGCCAGGCTGGCGGCACCCACTTTGGCACCGTATGCGTCCAGTGTTTCTTGCGACTCTTTGGAGATGTCCATGACTTCGGGAACGCTGGTCTGCATGCGGTAGGCTAGTTCGTACTGCGATATCCGAGTTTGTGTCTCGGGGTGACCGAGTTCTTCGGCTTGAATGGCATTGAGTTGACTAAGCGTGTCTAGCGTTTTGCGTCGCAGGGTGCGGTCCATGCCAGCAGGATCCGATGCAAATAGAACGGGGTCCCCTTGCGATCGGCATTGAACACCTTGAAAGACGCTGGGTAGGAAACCGCTTCCGAACGAACTCCTTCCACCGTTGGGTTGGACGCCGCTGCTGATAAGCACGACGAACGCAGGTAGGTTGTCGTTTTCACTACCCAGTCCGTAGGATACCCAGGAACCGAATGAAGGCCGACCGCTTCGCGGCGAGCCGGTGTAGACCAACAGTTCTGCAGGTGCGTGATTGAACTGGTCGGTGTGCATGCTGTGGACGAGGCAGAGATGGTCGGCGACACCTTGCAAGTGTGGCAGGCAATCCGAAAGAAGGACTCCAGAGTTCCCCGAGGCGATGAATTTATGCGATGTGCCCAACAGTTTTGGAACACCGGTGGTGAACGCAAATTCTCTCCCGTTGAGCACGGAGTCTGGAGCATCTTGCCCATTGAGTTCGATCAGTTTGGGTTTGTAGTCAAAGAGGTCAAGGTTTGGCGGAGAGCCTGTCATGTGCAGGTAGATCACCCGTTTTGCCTTGGGGGCGAAGTGGGCGACTTTGGAAGCGATCGCATCTGCGTTGGTTGCGGCGAAGGCCGCGTTGCCAGCGTACGCCGCGTTGCCAGCGAAATGGGCGGGCGCACCGATGAGGCTCGAGAGTGCCAAAGCACCCAGACCGGTGGACGCTTGACCGAGAAAGTAGCGTCGCGTTCGCAATGCGAGGTGTTGTTGGATAACAGAGTTCATTGCATAGAGCTCGACATCACGGGGTCATCAGGAATTCGTCTAGGTTCAATACGACGTTGCAAAGGGTGGTCCAGGCGGCCAATTCGACGGGGTCGGCTTGGGCCGGCAGAGGGCCGATCGGTTCGGTCGACATTTTTTTGGCGCGTTCCGCATCGGCTGCAAAGACGCTTTGGGTCTCCCGATAGAGTTTGGAAATCGCTTCGCGTTCGCTAGCCAGAGGGGGTCGCGAAAGGGCCAATTCGTAGACCCGCTCGATCCTTTGTTCCAGGGAGGAATCGGGCAATTCGTAGAGAACGATCCGTCTCGCAAGCCCTTGGGCTGCTTCGACAAAGACGGGATCGTTGAGTGTTACGAGGGCTTGGAGTGGGGTATTGGTTCGATCTCGCTTGAGCACACACACTTCGCGATTGGGCGCATCAAAGGTGGCCATGGAGGGATAGGGATTGGAGCGTCGCCACAGGGTATACAGACCTCGGCGAAAGCGATCTTCGCCTTTGCTCGTTTCCCAGTCGGTCTTGCTTCCAAACGCAGCGGTCAAACCGAGCGAGGGTTGCGGGGGTCGCGCCGGTGGTCCGTAGAACCGCTGCGATAGGAGACCGGCGGATGCGAGAGCCATATCTCGCACTTGTTCTGCCGACACACGAAAGCGAGGCCCGCGCGATAGGTAGACATTTTCTGGATCCTCTTCGTAGCGTTGCGGGGAAACGTAGGATCGCTGTCGGTAAGCAGCCGAGAGCACGATGTTGCGAATAAATCTTTTGGTGTCCCAGCCGTTTCGAATGAGTTCGTTGGCCAAATGATCGAGAAGTTCTGGATTGCTTGGCAAATCGCCTTGCGAGCCGAACTCCTCGCTGGTGCGAACGATGCCTACGCCAAAGAAACTTTCCCAATAGCGATTCGCGATGACGCGGGCGGTGAGTGGGTTGTCTGGCTGCATCAGCCAGTGGGCGAATGCCAAACGATCCATCTTTGGAGGCTGGCCGTTTGCCTCTCCCGGTTTCCAGGGGTGGAATGCGCTAGGAACACCCGGAGAGACCAAATCCCCTTTGACTTTGTAGTTTCCTCGCAATTGAACATGGGTCGGTCGGAGTTTATCGGGGGCCAAGGCGCGGAGCACTGGGACCGTGGTGGTTGGTTTGATCGACGCCAGTTTTTTTGTTAGCGCATCGCGATCATCGCGGAGGGGTTGGCGGCTTGGAGCGATGGTAGCAACGTAGTAGGCGTGCAATGTTTTGAGATCGCTATTCGAATGGTTTGCCGGGTCTTTGGCCAGGATGTTTGCAATAGGTGCAGGCAAGCCAATCGATCGATCGGCGCGAGGGTCCGTGGTCAACCCGATATCGAAACTAGCGAGCAGGGCTCGGCGGTACGAGGACTCGAATTTGAGGGTTAATCGCAAACCCGCATTCTCTGTCAACACGCGCGTTGCGATTCGCTCCTTGAACATTTTGGAGTCGATGGCGAGATTCAGTTGATGGGGTTGATCGATGGCTCCCCCGACGGCCCAACCGGATTTGGCGTCGCTGTCGATAGCGTTGGTTGGGGCGAAACCCTCTTGTGCATAGTCGGCATTTGCGATCGAGAGGGGCACGGTGACGGTCGGTTGGATGTCAAACGACTCGCTCGCTTTGGGTTTGTCGAGGGTGGTTTCCCATACGGTCTTTCGATCGCTCGTCAAAATGGAAAGCTTGGCTCCTGTTAGCCGATTTCCAACATTTCCGTCGGTGCGATTCCAAATCACTATCTTGTCGATGGAGACAGCTTTGCCCAGGTCCACTTCCCACCACGGATCGGTGCTCTGGGCCGAATGGGTGGTTGAATTTTCTTGGAAGTTGCCGGAGGTGTTTCCATCGATTGCCCGTTCTGGTTTTCCGTCGAAGTCGGTGCTGCTTTGGGATGCTTTGGCGTTTTTGGCAACATTCTCTTCACCGGCAAAGATTTGTACTTCGCTCAGCGAGAGGATTTTGTTTTCGCCAGGCAATGCGATCCTGACGAATTGGCTAGCGGTTGATTTGGAATCGGCGTCGATCAAGGCAGCGGTTAGCTGAGTGAGAACGAAATTGCCGTCGCCGATGGCAGCGCCGCCATTGGGAAGCGAGGCGTCTGGGATGCTTCGAATTTGCAGTCCCGTCACGGAATCGAGGGATGTATCCTTGGGGATGGGGAGTTCGATCGTGTACGTGTCGGTGTCGGCGATGGCGTCTACTCTGAGTTTCCCGTCGTCTCGAATGGAGATGGGCGATTTGGATTTGGCTTTGGCGGAACGTGGTATCAGGGTTTGCCAGTGGATGGGGCGTCGCAGTTCCTCGGCCCACGCGTTTTGTTCCGGCTTGAGCGCCTCATCGGGTGACGTGAGAGCCAGCTCCGCCTTGGACAGTTCGATTTGATTTTCTTTGAGCTCGCGTCTTTGTTCCGGCGTGAACCATTTGTGCGTTGGGCTTTCGTCGGCGCGGTCTGCGTCCTGGGTTTGATTCAAGATTGCGAAGACTTGGAAGTACTCCGATTGAGTGATCGGATCAAATTTGTGACTGTGGCATTGCGCGCACGCCATCGTGACACCCATCCAGACTGCCATGGTGGTATTGACTCGGTCGACAATGGCGACGTTTCGGAACTCCTCGTCGTTCGTGCCCCCTTCGTTGTTGGTCAACGTGTTGCGGTGAAAGGCGGTGGCGACCAGTTGTTCGTCGGTGGGGTTGGGAAGCAAGTCACCGGCAAGTTGCTCGATGGTAAATTGATCAAAGGGCATTCCTTCGTTGATCGCTTTGATGACCCAGTCTCGATAAGCCCAGATGGTTCTGGGTGGGTCATCGGCGTAGCCTGCGGAGTCGGCATATCGGGCCAGGTCGAGCCATTTTCTACCCCAGTGCTCACCCATGGCGGGCGATGCGAGCAGGCTATCGACTAAATTTTCGTAGGCTTGAGGATTCGCATCGTTTTCAAAGGCCAATTGCTGCTCGCGAGAAGGGGGCAGTCCGGTGATGTCCAAAGCGAGTCGGCGCAGCAGCGTGCGTCGATTTGCTTCGGGCGATGGTTCCCAGCCTCGTTCTAATAATTTTTCTGCGACCAACAGATCGATGGGAGAATTTTGCCAGTTGGGAAAGTGCTCGAGTGATTTTTTGGGTTCGAGTTTCGGCGGGTGGACTTGATCGAACGACCAATGCTTGGAGTACTTAGCTCCAGAGGCGATCCATGCCCGAAAGAGTTCCATTTCGCGATCGGTGAGTTTGGCGCTGCTGTTAGGTGGTGGCATCCGCAACGACTCATCGTTGGAGGCGATTCGGCGCATCAACTCAGACTCGCTTGGCTTTCCGGGAACGACTGCAATGGAGCCCGAATCGGCAGGTGCTGTTGCCAGGTCAAATTGATGGAGCCGCAGTCCGGATTCGACATGGCCTTCGTCGGGCCCATGGCAAGTAAAGCAGCGGTTGGACAACAACGGGCGAATCGCCGTTCGAAAATCCACTTGGGACCGAGTCTCATCCGGTTCCGAAGCGCAGGCGACATTCCATGCTCCGAGTCCGAGCGTGAGCAAAGCAAAGAGGGTCAGCCTGCGAGGAGGGTGGGTTTGTTGCATAGAGGATGCTGGGTAGGCGTCGTGATCGCTTAGACGGGGAACGTTCCGTAAACGAAATTATACCATCCCACGGGAGCGAAACCACGTCCAAAAGATAGGGTTTGTCGCTCCAATCCCAGTTTGACCTGCCAACGAAAAAAGGGCTCTCATTTCTGAGGGCCCTTTTCGATTCGGATCGATTTCGTTCGAACGTTAGCGACGTTGGAAGAGTTGCTGCACGCCGTAGGTGAAGAAGGCGAACATTGAGAAGTTCAGTATTTCCTCGCAAGGCTTGTATCGGAGGATCAGCGTGTCGCCTGCTTGAATCAAGGGTCGTTCACGAGGATCCTGAGCGGCTCTCGCCAGATCGACTTCGATGGTAATCTGTCCGTTGCAAGGTGTCTTTCGGAGAATGAATAGCTGTCCTGGTGGTACGGTATATTGTTGGATGCCAAAGCCGCCGTTGGCACCTCCCGCTTGGCTGCCTACACCTTGACCAGCCAGTCCCATCG
>JANODW010000737.1:0-2699 GCA_031412875.1 Pirellula sp.
GAGAGCTGGACTTCCCGCTCAGCAAATGCAAAGCGCTAATCGCAACCCACGCCGACGTGGACCACAGCCAAGGCTTCGCAAAAGCCAAACAAATTTTAAAGACCGTTGTCACTGCCCATCCCAAGGCCGCCGCGTTGCTCGAAGCAGGCGACCGACTGCAGACCTTTGCGGAAATCCACGCGCAGGGGATCAGCGAAGCAATGCCGCCCGTGATTGTCGACAAGCACGTGAATGACGGGGACATCATCCAAATTGGTAGTGTCCAGCTCGAGGTTTGGTCCACGCCAGGACACGCGGATAGTCAATTGGCATTTCGTATTCACAATTTGCTGCTGAGCGGAGACAACATCTATCGAGACGGTGGGGTCGGTGCGATCGACGCGCACCACGGTAGCGATATCCCGTCCTTCATTCGCTCGCTCGAAAGGATTCGCGATTCCGACATCGAATGGCTCTTGCCCAGCCATGGCCCCTACTTCCGAAAAGATGTTACCATGATCAATACTGTCTTAGAAAGACTTCGGGGCTATCTCCATCTTTCGGATTTTGGAACGTGTGCCATCGATTGGCCACTCATGAAGCAATGGGAGCAGGAGATTGCCGAGGGCCGTCTACCGTATTGAGATGCAGACTCCTGAATCCTCCGTCCCGCAAAACGAGGCCTCCAATCCCGATCTCATGGGGCAACTGCTGCGGTCCCGGACCCTTATTTTGGTGATGTTGTTCGCAGTGACCGGGTTTCTTGGACTACCTGTCCTTTGGATAAGCCCTGCTTTTTCCAGAATCGAAAAAGTGATTTGGTCGATTGTCAACACGCTTTATACGTCTGCTTTGATTTGGATCTGCGTTTTAATTTGCTGGTGGGCTTATCGGCAAATCGTTCAGTAACCCCTTTATACAGGCCAGATAACCCAAACATCCGCAATTGCCCAGACCTCAAATCCCCCGTAAGCTTCTTGAATTAAGCGGGATACAAGGTATCCTCAATTGTTGTTGATGGAATTGCGAGGTAACGCAGTTCGTTTGCCTGGACTTGGAGGAGCGTCATGAAGAATACATTGTTGAAATGGCTATCGGCCCCAGCGCTTTTCGCGTTGGTTGTAGGAGCGACAAACCCTGTAGTTGAAGCTGGATACGGATCGAGTGGAGGAAGCAGCGGTTATGGGTCAAGCGGTGGACTCGGGGCGACTGGCTACGGTTCCAGCGGTGGCTACGGTTCGGCAGGTGGCTACGGATCCAGTGGGGGTTATGGCTCGAGCGGTGGCGTAACGGCAGGTTACGGATCCTCCGGAGGACAACATGTTGGCCCTCTGCGTCGACTGGGTGCACGCATCCATGATCGCGTCCACGCGACCGTCGCTCGACGCGCTTCATATGGCTCTTCGGGCGGCTCGTATGTTTCCAGCTACGGCAGCTCGGGCGGCGGTTCGTCCGGTGTCTATGGCGGTGGATCTTCCGGCGGTCACAGCTACGGCAGTACCGGTTCCTACGGTGGTAGCTCGGGTTCGTATGGAAGCACTGGCTCCTACGGCGGAAGCACAGGTTCTTACGGCGGAAGCACTGGCTCCTATGGCGGAAGCAGCGGTACTCTTCAGTCGCGTAGCTACGAAAGCTACCCTTCTGACGTCCCGATGATGATGGACAACGGATACAGTTCGGGCGCAATCGAACACTCGACCCAACCTTCCGAATTCATGTCGGGCGCTGCATCGAACAATCGGGTCTCGAATAAGTTCGCATCCAACAACGCAGTCCAGCCCAACGAAGTGCATTTGACGATCAATCTTCCTGAGTCGGCCAAGGTTTTCGTCAATGGCAACCCTACGTCGACCACAGGCGGTCGCCGGCATTTTGTCAGTCGAGACCTGGCGCCTAACGAGGCATACCGCTTCGAAGTCAAAGCGATTTTGACCAAAGAAGATGGAACGGAAGTCGTTCAAAACAAAACGCTGGTTCTGGAAAGCGGTAGCGGAGAAGAGCTCAGTTTCGATTTGCTCAAAGCGGACGATCCAGTAGAAACCATTTTGACCCTCAACGTCCCCGATAAGGCACGTGTCGTTCTGGCCCAAAATGCAACGAAAAGCGAAGGCTCCTCTCGCGTTTTTAAGACAAAGCAGTTGTCCCAAGGCGAATCCTGGGACGACTACAAGATTGAGGTCACCTACGAAGGTGTAACCAAAGAGCGAACGATTCGATTGATCGGTGGCGATAAGCTGGAATTCTCTTTCAGCTTCGACGACGCCGATACAACCAACAAGGTTGCAAGCCGATAATCGCTCCAATCGCTACGTTTCTCGACCCTCGTCCCCGAAATGGCGAGGGTTTTTCGTTGAAACGTTGCGTTCCTCTAGGTCAAACTACAATGGACCAAACGAATCCTATTCCAAATACGCTTGATTCGCTAAACTGAACAAGCGTGCTTGTCCGAAACCCATCACCCCTACCATCTCGTTTCTCATATGTCGCGATCAGCTCTTATCACTGGAATCACTGGACAGGACGGATCCTATCTCGCGGAATTGTTGCTCGAAAAGGGCTACACGGTTCACGGACTGGTCAGGCGATCCAGCAGTTTTTCGACCGGACGTATCGATCACTTGTACCGCGATATTCACGAAAAACCCAAGCTCTTGCTTCATTATGGGGACTTGACCGATGGCCAGTCGCTGACGAATTTGGTCCAAGAAGTCGAGCCGGAC
>JANODW010000738.1:0-1931 GCA_031412875.1 Pirellula sp.
GCTTGAAAGGAAAAGGCGATGACCAGCCGTGGATCGCGAAAATAGCTTTGCAGATCGCGTCCTAGCGTCTTCCATGGCTTTACAAGCGAAGCGGCCGCAAGGACCGACGGACGCAATAGGTCCAGCATACTGTTGAATGGCGATTCCAAAATAGGGCGGAATTTTGCCAACTTGGTGCGATTGTGATCGAGGTACTTTTTCAGTGCGCCCACGTCCTGTGGCGATAGCGTTGCGATTTGGCGATCCATTTCATCCAGATTGTGGGTGCAGTCCAAATGCCCCCCTGCTCCGAACGAGACGCGGTACTGAGGGTCCAACCGCTTCATGGGAATTTCTACATCAATGTCCCGTCCGACCGACTGGAAGATTTCTTTTAGTATGCGTGGATAGAGATAGAACGTTGGCCCGGTATCGAACCGGAATCCGTCGGCGTAAATGCTTGAGCATCGCCCCCCAACTTGGGATCGGGATTCCAAGACGGTGACGTCCGCTCCCGCGTAAGCCAGTTGCATTGCCGCGGCCAATCCACCCGGCCCAGCTCCAATGACCACCACCCGACGTTTCGACATATGTTTTGGCAACCCTCCAGGCTCGGAACCTAACGACCGGAATGCCGTCAGGTGAAAAACGAAACGAACTTCGCTTCTGTATGGGTTGTTATAGCAGATGGGCAAGCCATAAAAGAATGGGGAAAGAGCACTTGGGCGAGTGTGACGGCCAATTCGTGGAAAGTTAGGGAGAACAGACCTTGATTGAATCAGGGATGCAGATTCAGATGAAAAGAGGGGTTTGATCCATTACTTCGCTCGTTCATTTGCGTCAGAAAATCATCTATCACTATGTATCTTCGCTTTGGGCTTTGGGTTGTTGTCGCGTTGGCTTGTTTCGCAGGTGGGACCGTTCATGGGGAAGAGTTTCGTATTGGAGCTTGGAACATCGAGTGGTTAGGATTCCCGAACATGAGAGGGAAGCCCGGCAAAGACATCGCGCAGTCTCCTGCTGACTTGGCAGCGTACATTGCCGATGCGAAATTGGATGTGCTGGCACTAGAAGAAATTGGAGTCGAGAAGAACGAGGCTCCGTTCACCAGTGTTGCTCTCGATCAAACCTTCGATCTGCTGAAGAAGCGGCACGGGCAAGCATGGCAATATTTGCTTTTTCCGAAGACCGACTATCCCAAGGCGACCGAGGACTTTATCACCCGTGGCCAACACATAGGCATTGCATGGAGGAGCGATCGGGTACGGATGGTAGGCGAAGCGTTTTCGATTCCGGTGGGCAAGAACGAGACCTATGGGAACAAGTTCTGGGAGCGCCAAGCCAACGCAGTGAAACTTTCCTTCGGCGAGGGGAAGACGGACGTCGTGTTTATTCCGGTCCATTTAAAGTCCAACCGCAACGATGCAAACGGTGCCGATCCGCTCTTCACGCAAAAGCAACGGATTGCGGAAGCGACTGCGTTTGTGGCCCACTTGAGTGCGTTAAAAGAAAAGTTCCGGGACGAAGACATTGTGTTGCTTGGGGACACCAATTTTTTGGCCCCCGAGGATGAAACTCCGAAGATACTGACCGACGCAGGGTTGCTTGATTTGAATGCCGCGTATCGCGGCACGACGGCAGCGTGGGGCGCGGGCTATTCGAGCGCACCGTTCGATCGAATTTTTGTTCCGTCGAAGCAGCCCGAATTCAAGAGCTCGGTACAACGCATCCACGCGACGAAAAATGGAACCGACGACGAGATCAAAGAATTCAGGAGGCGGCACTCCGACCACTACCTCGTCTCCTGCACCATCGAGGTTGGCAACGACGACGACTAACGATTCGCGCAGAGCACAAATCTCTCTTAATGAAATGGTGGTGGGCGGAAAGTCAGGAATGATACTGCTTTTCATAGTCGCCTTTTGCTCCGCAAAAGTAGCGCACCACCTCCC
>JANODW010000739.1:0-7270 GCA_031412875.1 Pirellula sp.
ACCGACTTTGTTCCACTCACGAGGGTCTTGCGTGTGCATGGAAACCATGACTGCCACCGACGCAACCGCAATCGCGCCGTACGTCACGCCCAATCTCCACTTGATCTTCTGTCCCACCAATCGGTGCAACCAATAGAGCCATATCGTGACCACCGGGCATAGGACGTGGAGCCAATAAACGATCGATCGCGTCGTGGGTTGCTTGAGATCGAAAACGTCGCCGACTCGCACCAGTAACAAGCCCGTGCCGAGCACGACCAGACTCACCGCAAAAAGCGCATATCCCACCCGGATGGCTCGCTTGTTCTTTCGCTTGCGAGCCGTGAACATATGGACCAATCCGAACACGACAAACGGGACTAAAAAAACCAGCCCGAGCACGACGTGTCCCAAAAACATGGACATGTAAAATTGGTTTTGATAGGTCTCGCCTCGCTGCCACTCCAGGAACGTAATCGTGGCCAAGTACAGGGAGTTTGCGCCCAGTAAAGATAGCAAGGCAAAAACGGCGAAAAGCAGCCGCTTGAGCTTCGGGCCAATCGGAGGAACGTAGGCTTTTCGAGGAGTGGCGGTTACGGTCGACATGGCTTACGGTTTCAATTCGGGTTGAAGGACCTTTTCACCCGACATAGGCAGGGAATAGATCATCTTTTTGTGCGGATCCGCTACAAGCAATTTCTCGCTGAGCTTCGCCAAACCAACCGGATTTACTAGCGGTTCACCACTAAAAAACTTCTCGGGTTTCCCTTGAGCAGGGATTTTCCAAACCGATTTCGCGTATCCGTCTGTGATGTACGCATCCCCTTTGGAGTCGACCACAATCTGATGGGCAAACTGAAAAACAGACTCTTTCAACAACACTTCCTTTGATTTGTCCTTGGCAAATCGAACTAACGGTTCCTTGGAATGCGTGACAACCCAAACGCGGTCCTGCTCGTCCACCGCAATGCCGCGTGGTGCTTGCACCTTTGCGTATTCGGTCGCCTTGCCCCCCGCCGCCGGTACCTCGAAAACGCAATGCAATTCTAAATCGCAAACCAGCACGGTCCCTTTGGAATCGACCGCGATGGCGGTAGGAATACCGATCCCTCCCGCTGTCATCGGCACGGGATTTTCCTGTGTGTCGAATCGATAGACTTCCCGGGTCGACGAATCCCCTGCAAGCAACTTTCCATTGCTGTCGATCGCTAAACATCGAACGGCATTCAGAGGAGTCCGAAACTTTTTGGATGCCTTGAAATAAATCGACGCCTGGCCATCTCGTATCCGCCAGATTCCAGGCAAGTTCAGGTCCGCAACATAAATCGATTGGTCCGGACCAGCGACCACCCCGATTGGGTAGACCATTTCCTCCCCTCGTGCATGCGAAGGCACAGCCAGAAAACATCCAGCCATCACCAACAAAAAGCACTTTAGAACTTGTTTCATTTGCATTTCACGGGAATTTCTTTGAGTGGTACGACGATCCCATCAATTCTCTCTCACTTGATTCCAAAAGGAACCAGGTGACTGGACTCGCGTCTGGTATTGCTTTAAATAATCAATATGCCTGGGTTCGGATGGGAAGGCTTGATCCGGTTCGTAGGGGTATTTGGTCATGCCCCGGAACGGGAGCGGCTCGACGGTTTGTCCATGAACGGTATTGAGGTCGGCGTCCTTGTCCCACCCGACATTATAGATGACAAAATCCCGTTTCCATCCCTCTGGCAATTCACCGGTATCCGCAAGAAACTCGAGTGTCAGCTCGTCGCCGGCCCCCATCACTACTTGAATGTCATCCGATTGGGCAATCAACTCTTGGACATCTCCGTAGCGGGTAAAATTGCCAGCCATCGGCGGCCAAATCGAATCGCCGCGAACCTGTTCATAATCGAATCGTTTCGGCGCATTGCCGGGTTGTGGTACCAGTTTCGAAAACCCTCGAAAGTGCAAATTTGCTTTGACTAACTCCAAGGGTTTCACTTGATAGCCCGCCGGACTGGCTGTGGCATCGCCGCTGGTCCAGAACACTTCGTCCCAACACAGTTCCATATTGGTTACGACACGAACGCGGTGGTCGTTCGACTTAAATTTGCCAGAAAGATCGATCGCAATGGTTTTTGTTTTTCCGCCCGGGAAACCCGCATAAGGAATCACCTCGACCCAGTTGCCGTCGGCATCGGGGACTTGGATCGATGGCGGACTCATTTTTGG
This sequence comes from Pirellula sp., assembly GCA_031412875.1. Classification (GTDB taxonomy): domain Bacteria; phylum Planctomycetota; class Planctomycetia; order Pirellulales; family Pirellulaceae; genus JBKCUI01. The sequence continues at coordinate 2,194 of JANODW010000739.1, forward strand.
GCGCAACGGGTTCTCAGTCATGGCGAGATTCAGCGACGTGCATGACGGGAAAACCCAGCCTGTGAGGAACAATTTCACGTCCCGTTGATCCGGAGAGTCCGAACCGACGGCGCCTGTTGTTGCCCGGTTCCGTTCGCCGTTCAAGTCGATTTCCAACCAGTGTTGTTCCACCAGCCCTTGGTTGTAGCCTTCTTTCCAGCAGCGAGTGAACCGCTGATCGCGTTTGGAGACCAATTCCGTAACGTCATTCCCGCGTTGATCTTGGACCGAGCGAGGAACCCGCCGATCGCGGACGGCGTGGATACGAAACTCGGCCAACTCAGCCGGTCCCACCTTCTCATTCGAATAGACTTCGATCTCGCGAGGATGGTCGATCGCCATCAACTGGACCGCATCGAAATATCCAGCCTCCCAAAGTTCTTCGGTGATTTGCAAAACATAGCGACCGTCTCTCGCTTTTACTTGATCCCCATCGATTTTCAAATACTCCCATTCTCGCGAGGGAGCGGAAACGCCTTGCGCGAATTGCAGACCGATAGGAGCAGCCCAAAGGCAATCGGTACAAAACTCAAATCGCTCTCCGTTCCAAGCGTAAAGATACGGGCAGGACCCGCCCAAGTCCTGTTGATCGAACACGGTCGAGCGATTGTTGACACCAATCAAGTTGTTGGGGATTCCATTGGTCCACAAAACTCGCATGATGTCGGCTCCCGTTTTTAGGCCCAGGCCGAACTTCGTGCGGGTTCCTCGAACGATGCGCGGTTGATATCGATTGCCGGACTTGATCTCAATCAGAGAGCCTACGCCATGCATATTGCATCGTTCACGAGGTCTTTGTTTCCCATCTTCGTCCGCTCGAATGACCACCTCTAAATGTTGGTTCGCGTTGCCACCTTGGTTTTCAAACAACTGCACTACCCCATCGGCTTTCAAGCTCAGCAGGTCATCATCGCCGTCGCGATCGATATCCATCACCACCGATTGCAACACACTCTCCGCAAACTTGAGCGATTCTTTGGCCAACACGAGTTGCCCGTCGAGACCGCCCAGAAACAACTCGATTCCCTTGGGTCCCCAAGCGACACAGTCAGCGAAGCCATCGAAATCGAAATCCGATACGGCTAGTCCCAACATGGGCGTCGACGACAAATCAATCACTTGGTCTGGAACCCATGCGTGCCTGCCGAGCGATTTCATGATGGTCAGCTTGGTCCCCGACTCGCCACACGAGACGATATCCCAACAGGCATCGCTGTTTGCATCGATCGCTTCGACCGCTTGGCAAGCGCCCTTGGTCCCGGCCTTCCAATCGAGATCTTTCGGATGGTAGCGGCCATGCAAATTGTTCGAAAGCAAAATAGGTTTCGTCAATTCTGCCGAGCCCATCAAGAAATCGTTGAGGACATTGCGGTCCAGATCCATGGCCACGATCCAATCGATCCGTTGCGCCTCCGCAGGAAGGCTCGAAAAGGGTGTGAAGTCTGCGAAGGTCCAATCGCCTCGATTCGACCAAAGAGATAGTCCCGTTGCAGCGGATACAATCAAGTCGAGATCGGAATCATGATCGAAGTCGATGGTGGCCACGGTCCGAATTTCTTTGAGCACGTCCATTCCCTCCGATTGAGGCATCTCCTTTAAACTGCGACTACCGCTGGCAGCATCCAAGTCATTGCGAAAGAAACGCAGCCCTTCTTTTCCAAAGACGACCACATCGACATCGGTATCTAAAAACGTCGACAATGGCGGGCTGCTTGGCTGAGAGGGCGCTGCGTTCGGAACCGCATCCGGCGCAGCGGTTGTCGGCAACGCGGACGGTGGCAGCGAGTTTTTGCGTGATTGGTAGTCATGATCCAAGTCCGCCAGAACAATGCCCGAGCAAGAGATGCTGGCGGTCGTCTCAAGCAGCTTCGTAGAAGTGGTTGGGGATTCGATTTTCCAAACTTCGAGCTGCTTGCCGATTGCGCAAACCAAGTCGTTGTGCCCGTCGAGATCGATATCCTCGGTCGCGATCGCAGTGATCCCTTGAGCAGCGAACGAGAGGGCGTCCTTGCGAACCCATTTCCATTTGTCAGACGGAGCTCGCTTGGAAACTGTTTTTGCCTTTGGCGTTTTGTCGTCGAAGTTCAATTGAATGTATTCGAGCTCGTGGGGTTCCAATTGATGCAAATCGTTTTGGTAAGCGAGTTCGGCGACCATCACGTTTCGCAAAAACGCGACTTGCGTTCGGGCCGCATCCCATTTTTCATTGTCGATGGCTGCCATGGCGGCATCGAGAAGCGATGGGATCTTGCTGTTGGTTCGCGCCACAAGCGGTCGGAACAATTCCCGGCATCGATCGATTTCTAGCTTGATCGCTTTATCCTTTTGTTTGACAAGAACGTCTAACAAATGCACTGCAAGTACGAGATTGTTTGGCTTTTGTTGAATGGCCGAACGCAGGGTTCGCTCCATTTCTGGGAGATGGGACAGGTCGGCGTCCAGTTGCAATTGTTGGTAGAGTTGGTAGTAGGTGTCAGCCGTCGCTTTGGGTTTACTGCAAGCAACGCGGAGACTGGCGATGGCCGAGGTGCGATCGTTTTGGATCTGATGGAAGCGGCTCATGAACACGTCTGCGTCGGGCTCATCGGCAGCGAGTAACCTGAGCGATTGGATGGCAGCCTCGAACTCTTTTTGAAGCGCCGCGAACTCGGCGGTCGATTCGACCGCGCCTGGTTTCTTGAGACGCAACAGCAACGTCAGGCATAGGTTTTGTGAGCCCAGTCGATCGGTGGGCAATTCCTTGGCAATCGTGCGGAACCCGTCGGTCGCTTGCTTTAGCATCCCGCCTTTATCGTTTTCCGCTCCGTTTTCGAGGATGGCCAAGCAGCGATTCTTTAGCGCTTCGCGTTCCGCCCTAGCATCATCGCGTTTGGGAGTGCACCCCACGATGGCCAACAGCAATCCCACAATCGCGAAGCGAAGAGGGCGGACCAAAAGGGGACTTGTGGGAAAGCGAAACGTTTCCAGCATAGGGTACTCACACGTTCAGAGAGGGAGCGACGATCCGATATGATAGTGCCCAACGCAAAACTTCGCTACGAACGGTAAAGCAGCACGGCGCAAGTCGTCCCATCTTTTTTTAGCGGCATGGCACAAGCCCTCCGGTCAGGACATGTAAGGAATCATTGCGATCTCAGCCATAAGGCGATCGGCACATTTCGCCTCGTCTAAAAGAGTTCAAGCGATTAGACTGGCCGCTTTACAGCATTGTTTTTTGCCTGGGCGTTGGACGGAAAAATGAAGGTTTTGGTTGTTGGAAACGGTGGTCGCGAACACGCTTTGGCTTGGAAAATACGGCAGAGTCCTAGACTCACCCAGCTCTGGATCGCTCCCGGAAATGCCGGGACGGCCGAAGAAGGTGAGAATGTTGCGATAGCCGCCGACGATATCGCTGGACTCGTCGCGTTCTCCAAGAAAAACAAAGTGGATTTGGTGGTCGTCGGCCCCGAAGGCCCTCTCACCATGGGGCTGGTCGACGCAATGGCCAAAGAAAAGATCAAGGCGTTTGGGCCTAGCAAAGCGGCCGCTCAATTGGAGGGGAGCAAAATATTCTCCAAGCTTCTGCTTCGCCAGGCAGATGTTCCGACTGCAGACTACCAAGCGTTTCGGGACGCCGATAGCGCGATGCGTTACATCAAAGCCCGCTATCCCAACGAAAAAGAAAAAACCCCTTTGGTGGTCAAAGCCGATGGACTTGCCAGCGGGAAAGGGGTCATTGTCTGTTCGCGAAGAGAAGACGCACTGGAAGCCATCGACCGGATTGGTCGCAAAAACGAATTCGGCAAGGCGGGTGCGCACATGGTCATCGAGGAACGGCTCGAGGGCCCCGAGGTCAGTATCCTCGCTATCACTGACGGCAAGACCATCTTGACCTTGCCCTCCGCTCAAGATCACAAAGCAGCCTACGACGGGGACACCGGACCCAACACCGGTGGCATGGGCGCCTACTCTCCCACCCCAATCGTCACCCAAGAACTCATCGAAACGATTGAAGACCAGATCTTGGTCCCCACCATTCATACGATGAAACGAAATCGAAAGCCGTTCCGCGGCCTTCTCTACGCTGGCTTGATGCTGACCCAGACCGGCCCCAAAGTTCTCGAGTTCAACGTCCGTTTCGGAGATCCCGAATGCCAGCCGTTGCTCATGCGTCTCCAAAGCGATTTGCTCGATATCTTAGAAGCCACCGTGGACGGTCGGCTTAACGAAATCGATGTGCCCACCTGGGACCCCCGACCTGCAATCTGTGTTGTCATGGCCAGCCAAGGCTATCCCGGCGAGTACGAAAACGGTCGCGTCATTCGCGGCTTGGACACCGCCGCCACGATTCCCGATGTCAAAGTCTTTCATGCAGGTACCAAACTGGACGACGGACAAGTCGTCACCAATGGGGGACGCGTTCTTGGCGTGACCGCACTCGGTTCGAGTTTGGCCGATGCCAAGCTACAAGCCTATACGGCCGTCCAAGCCATACGTTGGCCCGGCGCATGGTGTCGCAAAGATATCAGCGACAAAGCGGCTCAATATGCCCTGGACAACGCATGACCCCATGACAGGCTTTTTCGCCGATGATCCGGGCTCTTTCGCCGCTGATCCGGCTTTCGCGCCGTCTATCCCGGCGTTAGCACGATTTTCCCAGACAACACATTCTGCTTTTGAATCGTATTGGATTCTTGCAATCGATGAGCTTGTGCCGTTTCGCTCAGAGGCAAGACGCGATCGATTTGCGCTTTGAGGAGATTGGATGTCATCCAATGGTCGATGTCCGAAGCGCAAACTTGCTGGTCTTCGGTGGAAGCTTTAAACATGGCAAAACCGTGTAGCGAGCATCCTTTGACGTAAAACGGTCCGACAGGAAAAGGAGGTCGCGCATCCCGTCCTGCCATGAGAATCATGCGTCCCTTTTCTGCCATCGCCGAAACGGCCAGATCGAAATCGGGCTCGCGCAGCGTTTCCCAAAACACGTTCACTCCGTTCGGAGCCGCGCTCCGAATCGCTTCTAATAAATCGACTTCGTTGTAGTTGATGGCGTGATCCG